>NZ_JAMYQF010000006.1:0-182662 GCF_040320745.1 Mesorhizobium sp. M0621
CATATTAGGGGGGGGGCAGTCCATCAACCGTCCCCCCCCACTCCGTCGCGCTACGCTCGACACCTCTCCCCCGATCGACGGGGGAGAGGAAAGGCGCGAACTTATACAGGCTGGCTCCCTTCCTCTCCCTCCGGAGGGGGGAGAGGTGGCGCCGCGAAGCGGCGACGGAGTGGGGGAAGCCCTTCACGAAACGCGCAGCCGCCGAAACCCGGCCAAAACTTGGCGAGCGAGAAAACTCAGACAAGAAATCATGATCCCGAACCGCAGGACCGCGTTAGCGAAAAGTAGCGACCGGTCGCGGACAAACCGTTCCGTTTGTTCGGAGATCGTGCTCGGACAAGAAATCAGGCAATGACCAAGAAACCGGAAAAACCAGGATCCGCCAGCATTCGCGTGCTGAAGACGCGGATCAAGAAGAAGAGCGGCCTGAAGGAATCGTCGCGCCGCTGGCTGCAGCGCCACATCAACGATCCCTATGTCCAGCGCTCCAAGGCTGACGGCTATCGCTCTCGCGCGGCCTACAAGCTGATCGAGATCGACGACAAGCATCATCTCCTGAAACCCGGCATGAAGGTGATCGATCTCGGTGCTGCCCCCGGCGGCTGGTGCCAGGTCGCGGCCGCGCGCACGAAATCGACGGCCGACAAGCCGCATGTCATCGGCATCGATTATCTGGAAATGGACGCCGTTCCCGGCGCACCGGTGCTGTTGATGGATTTCCTCGATCCGCTGGCGCCGCAAAGGCTGGCCGAGGCGCTCGGAGGCGACCCTGATATCGTGCTGTCCGACATGGCAGCACCCACCACTGGCCACAAGCGGACCGACCACATCCGCACCATGCATCTGTGCGAGGTGGCGGCCGATTTCGCGCTGTCGGTGCTGAAGCCGGGCGGGCATTTCCTCGCCAAGACCTTCCAGGGCGGCGCCGAAAACGAGCTGCTCTCCATGCTCAAGAAGAACTTCCGCTCGGTGCATCATGTGAAGCCGCCGGCGTCGCGCGATGAATCGGTGGAGCTTTATCTCTTGGCCAAGGACTTCAAGGGGCGAGAGCCGCCGTCGGGCGGATCGGAACGTCCAGAGGGCGAGCCCGAAACCTAAGCCGCGTCAGTTGCCCGGCGGGCTCACCGTTCCCAGCGTCTTGGGCGTCGTCAGCCGGCCATGGCCGGAGACGGCGTTGCCGGCATCGGGCGCCAGCCGCATGAACGACAGGGACGCGGCGGCGGAGATCGCCGCGACGACGAAAAACGCGGTGTGGAAATCCGCCAGCGTCAGCGACCGGTCGTGCAGGCTCGTCGATACTTCCAGGATGCCGCCGGCCACCGCCACGCCAAGCGCGATAGACAGCTGCTGGAAGACGGCCGCAATCGGCGTCGCCTTGCTGGTGTCTTCAGCCGAAACCTCGGCATAGGCGAGCGCATTGACGCCGGTGAAGAACATTGAGCGGATGAAGCCGCCGACGAGCAGCATGGCCAGCATCAGCAGATAGGGTGTGTCGGGTGTGAACAGGCCGTTGATGGCAATCGACGCCGCGGCGACCAGCGAACCGATAACCAGCACGCGGCGGAAACCAGCGACGCGGAAGATCAGCGCGGTGACGAATTTCATGCCGATGGCGCCGATCGCCGAGACGAAGGTGATCATGCCGGACTGGAACGGCGTCAGCCCAAAGCCGATCTGGAACATCAGCGGCAGCAGGAACGGCACCGCACCAATGCCGATGCGAAACAGTCCGCCGCCAAGCACCGAGGAACGGAACACCTGGTTGCGGAAAAGTTCGAGCGCCAGCAGCGGGTTTTTGGCGTGGCGCGCATGCAGCAGATAGAGCGCGCCCGACACGAGGCCAACCGCTACGGTGATGACACCGACGATTGGCGGCAGATAGGGCAAGCTGACCACGGACAGGCCGAACACCACGCCGGATGCCGCCAGCCCGCTCAGCACGAAGCCGATGAAATCAAGTGGCGGGGTCTGCGCGGGTTCGGTCTCCGGCAGGAAACGCGTCGCCAGCCAGATGCCGGCCACGCCGATCGGCACATTGATCAGGAAAATCCAGTGCCAGGTGAAGTAGGTGGTGATGAAGCCGCCGACGGGCGGCCCGACCAGCGGCCCGACCAGTGCCGGAACGGTCAGCCAGGACATTGCCGCGACGAGCTCGCTCTTGGGTGTCGCGCGCACCAGCACCAGCCGCCCAACCGGCGTCATCATGGCGCCTCCGATGCCTTGCAGGAAGCGCGACACCACGAAAGCCGGCAAAGAACCGGAAAGGGCGCAGGCGATCGAGCCGATAATGAAGACCGCGATCGCGGCACGAAAGACAGTCTTGGCGCCAAAGCGGTCGGCCATCCAGCCACTGATCGGAATGAAGATCGCCAGCGAAACCAGATAGGCGGTCAGCGCCAGCTTCAGCGCGATCGGGCTGGTGTGGATGTCGATTGCGATCGCCGGCAGCGATGTGGCGATGACGGTCGAATCCATGTTTTCCATGAAAAGGGCGACCGCCAGTATGAGCGGGATGGTGCGGTTCACAAAACGCGTCCGACTTGATGCTTTTATGGTTGACCGGAGGCAAGCCAATATGCGGAGCGGTTATCATGGGCTGGCTCGGATGTCGTGTTAATTTGCTGTCACTTTTGTGCGACTGCGGGGAGACTGGCAGTTTGCTCGGGCTGCCGCCGTGCCTAAAATCGGAACAGCCGAGACGGCCAAGGTCCTCTCGCGGTGTCTACAGGCGCTGGCCAAGCAGCGAGGAATAGCTTGCGAATGGCGGTGCGCTGCGCTATTGTAGTGGATATAACTACTATATGGATTTTGCCATGGAAGAAGCCGTTTCGGCAGCTGATGCCAACCGCAGATTTTCTCTCATCCTGCGCGGTGTTCGCGAAGGACAAAGCTATATTGTGACTAGTCATGGGCGACCCGTCGCGCGGATAGTGCCCGCGGATCGACAGCAGGGTGTGGCTTCCCGCTCGCGCGCAGCGTTGTTGTCGCGCCTCGAACGCCAGCCTGTTACGGATGTCGGGCGCTGGACCCGGGACGAGCTCTACGAGGACGAGCGGTGAAGGTCGCGCTTGATACCAATGTCCTTGCCTATGCGGAAGGAGTCAACGGTGCCGAGAAGCGCGATATTGTTCTCGAACTGCTGCGCAACCTACCGCAAGAGGCTGCCGTTATTCCTGTTCAGGTTCTTGGTGAGCTGTATAACGTTCTCGTCCGCAAGGCCGGAAGAGCGCCTGTGGAAGCCCGGGATGCCCTTTTGGGCTGGCGCGACGCGTTTCCAGTTGCCGCGACCGTTCAAGATGTAATGATGATGGCGGCTGATCTGGCGACGGACCACCACTTCAGCATTTGGGACGCGGTCATTCTGTCCACAGCTTCGCAAACCGGTTGTCGGATGCTCCTTTCGGAAGACCTGCAAGACGGCTTCACATGGGGTGGGGTAACTGTCGTCAGCCCTTTCGCATCGCCGCGTCACGCATTGCTCAATGCTCTCTTGGGGGGGTCTTCGGGATAGAACGCGATACACCGAGACGAGCGGCTTTTCATCGGCGCCGGGACGTGGTACCAGCCAGCGCCAATCCTGAAAGGGAAGAAACGAGTCGGCGCTGTCCATTCCGGTCCAGCGCTTTTTTGTATTCCGAGGACTGGCCATGGCAAAAATCATCGAAACGTCCACCGGCGCATTGGCGCTGACCTTTGACGACGTGCTGCTGCAGCCCGGTCATTCCGAGGTCATGCCCGGCGAAACCGACGTCCGCACCCGCATCGCCGGCGACATCGACCTCAATGTACCGATCCTGTCGGCGGCTATGGACACCGTCACCGAGGCGCGGCTTGCCATCGCCATGGCCCAGGCCGGCGGCATTGGCGTTATCCACCGCAATTTCTCGCCGGCCGAACAGGCCGAGCAGGTGCGTCAGGTCAAGAAATTCGAATCCGGCATGGTGGTCAATCCCGTCACCATCGGCCCCGACGCGACGCTCGCCGACGCGCTGGGCCTGATGCGCAGCTATTCGATCTCGGGCATTCCGGTGGTCGAGAATGGCGGTACCGGTGGACACAAGGTCGGGCGGCTGATCGGCATCCTGACCAATCGCGACGTGCGCTTCGCGTCCGATCCGGCGCAGAAGGTCCATGAACTGATGACCCGTGACAACCTGATCACGGTCAAGGAGAACGTCGACCAGGACGAGGCCAAGCGGCTTCTCCATCAGCACAGGATCGAAAAGCTGGTCGTCGTCGACAGGCAGGGCAACTGCGTCGGGCTGATCACCGTCAAGGACATCGAGAAGTCGCAGCTCAACCCGCACGCCACCAAGGACGTGCAGGGCCGCTTGCGCGCCGCCGCCGCCACCAGCGTTGGCGATGACGGTTTCGAACGCGCCGAGCGCCTCATCGATGCCGGCGTCGACCTTCTGGTGATCGACACCGCGCATGGTCACTCGCAGCGCGTGCTGGACGCCGTGACGCGCGCCAAGAAGCTCTCCAACTCGGTTCGCATCCTGGCCGGCAACGTCGCCACCGCCGCGGGCACGCAGGCGCTGATCGACGCCGGTGCCGACGCCGTCAAGGTCGGTATCGGTCCCGGTTCCATCTGCACCACCCGCATCGTGGCCGGCGTCGGCGTGCCGCAGCTTTCGGCGATCATGTCGGCGGTCGAAACGGCGTACAAATCCGGCGTCTCGGTGATCGCCGACGGCGGCATCAAATATTCCGGCGATCTCGCCAAGGCGCTTGCCGCCGGCGCAAGTGCCGCAATGATCGGCTCGCTGCTGGCTGGAACCGACGAAAGCCCGGGCGAGGTCTATCTGCACCAGGGCCGCTCTTTCAAAGCGTATCGCGGCATGGGCTCGGTCGGCGCGATGGCCCGTGGCTCCGCCGATCGCTACTTCCAGGCCGAGGTGCGCGACACGCTGAAACTGGTCCCGGAAGGCATCGAAGGGCAGGTTCCCTACAAAGGACCTGTGTCCGGCGTGCTGCACCAGCTTGCGGGCGGCTTGAAAGCCGCTATGGGTTATGTTGGTGGCCGCGACCTTGCCGATTTCCGCGAGCGCGCCACTTTTGTGCGCATATCCAATGCCGGACTTCGTGAAAGCCACGCCCATGACGTCACGATTACCCGCGAAAGCCCGAATTATCCCGGCGGAGCCTGACCAGTACGGGATCGGGCGGAACCTGACCGCAACGATCCTGCGGCTGTCACGCCATGCCGCGGCCTTGTGTTTCCTGTCGGCGGCGCTATTCATCGCCATGACGGCGATGGAATTCTTCTATTTCCGCCAGTTGAGTGGCGGCTTGCCGTCACTCGACATGCGCGTTTTTGGCTTCACGCCCGACGAAGGCATGGCCTGGCTGACGGCGCTCGGTCGGCGCGGCGGCGAGATCATTCTCGTCTGGCACTATCTGACCTTCGATCTCCTGTTCCCGGCGCTGCTGTCGGTGACGCTGGTGAGCCTGATCCTGGCGACGGGCCGGCGATTGAAGAACTTCCGCGTGCTGCCGAGCCAACTACAATCGATCTTCGCGCTGGTCCTGGTGCTGCCCTACACACTTGCCGACTACGCCCAGAACATCGCGGTGGCGCGGCTTCTTTCGGATTTCCTGTCGGCCAACCCGGACTCGCTGTCCTTGGCCTCGGCGCTGACCGTCACCAAATTCGCGCTTTTCGCCGTCCCGGTGATCGTCATTGCCGCCTTCTGGCTGGCAGGCCAGAAACGCCAGGCTTGATGCCGCGCGGAAAGCCCAACCGGGCAGGGGCACTTCCATGAGCCAGACAACGATCTTCTGGCCTGTTCTGGCCCACGTGCTGCTGATCTACATCGTCTACGCCGCCCTGGGTCGTCGCAGATACGGCGCAATCAGGTCAGGCGAAGCCAAGGCCGGTCAGTTCAAGGTGCGCTCGACCGAACCAGCGTCCAGCGTCACCGTTGCCGCCAATCTCACCAACCAGTTCGAATTGCCGGTACTGTTTTATGTACTGTGCCTGACACTGCACCTGACCAACGGCGTCAACTACCTGACCCTGGCACTGATGTGGATTTTTGTCGCGTCGCGCTATTTCCATGCCTGGATTCACCTGACCAGCAACCATCTGCTGCTGCGCAGCCGCTCTTTCTTCGTCGGCGCGGTGATTCTTTTGCTCGGATGGATCTGGTTCGCGCTGCATCTGCTCGGAGCGGTGTGAGCAGAGCAGTTCTCCCTTCTCCCCTTGTTGTGGGAAAGGGAAGTCCGCTCGCCTAGAGGTCGAACACCGCAATCTTGCGCTTGTCGAACTTGATGCCGATCTCGCCGCGCACCAGCTTGAGCGCTGCCTCGCCGAACACGGCGCGCCGCCAGCCCTGCAGGGCCTGTACGTCGGCATCCTCGCCCTCGGCCGCGATACGGTCGATGTCGTCGCTGGAGGCCAGCACCTTCGAGGCGACGCCTTCCTTTTCGGCGACGATCCGCAGCAGCACCTTCAACAGCTCCGCCGCCGCGTTGGAGCCCTCGGGCGGCTGGAAACTCTTTGGCAGTTTCGGCATCTGATCCTTGGGCAAGGCAAGCGCGGTGTTGACCGCGCCAAGCAGCGCCGTTGCCGTCGACGAGCGTTCCCAGCCCTTCGGTGTCGTGCGCAGCTTGCCAAGGGCTGCCGCGTCGCGCGGCGCCTGCTGCGCCACCTCGTAGATCGCGTCGTCCTTGAGCACACGGCCGCGCGGCACGTCGCGTTCGCGCGCCTCGCGCTCGCGCCACGCCGCCACGCTCTGCACGATCGCAAGTTCCTGCGGCTTGCGCAGCCGCATCTTCAGCCGCTTCCAGGCGTCCTCGGGATGCGGGTCATAGGTCTCGCGCGAGGTCAGGACCTCCATCTCCTCGTTGAGCCAATGAGCACGGTTTTCCCGTATCAGCTCGGCGCTGAGGTGCTGATAGACCTCGATCAGATGGGTGACGTCGGCCAGCGCGTAGTCGAGCTGCTTGTCGGAAAGCGGCCGGTGGCGCCAATCGGTGAAGCGCGATGACTTGTCGAGCCGCGCCCCGGTGATGCGCTGCACGAGCTGATCGTAGGAAACGCTGTCGCCGAAACCGCAGACCATCGCCGCCACTTGGGTGTCGAACACCGGGTGCGGAACCAGATCGCCGAGATGGACGATGATTTCTATGTCCTGCCGCGCGGCGTGGAAGACCTTAACCACCGCCTCATTGGCCATCAGCTTGAAGAACGGCCTCAGGTCGATGTCTGGCGACAGCGGATCGATCAGCGCCGTCACGCCGGGTGCGGCCATTTGGATCAGGCACAGGATCGGCCAAAAGGTCGTTTCCCGGATGAATTCGGTGTCGACGGTGACGAACGCCGACTTTTCGAAAGCGGCGAGAACGGTCTCGAGTTCTTTCTGGGTGGTGATGACGTGCATCAAATCGCTTTTGGCAGGAGTAAGGTCTTCCTAGATTTCAGCCGGCGGGGCTTTCGTCAAGCTTTGGCACCATCGTCATGATTCCTCCGGCCCGTCGGAATCGCTGTTTCTTCTGGTCAGCCGTGCGAAAACCGTCGACGTGCGCAACAGCGCGGTGAAGCGGCTGCGCCTGCCTGCCGGCACGCCGGACCGGGCCTGCATCCGGTAGAGGATGACCGCGATGAAGATCGCATAGACCACCGCGCTGAATACAAACAGGGCGCCCGGTCCGAAATATTGCATCGCCGTCGAGGCGGCGAACGGGCCGCCAATGGCGCCGAAGGAGTAGAATAGCATCAAGGCCGCGTTGATCAGCACGAACTCGCCGGTATCGGCGCGGTCGTTGGAGTGCGCCGCCGACAGCGAATAGAGCGGCATGGCGAAACAGCCGAAGATGAAGACGAGGACGAAGTTGAGCGCCGGATTGCTGCCGGCGATGAACACCAGCGCCAGTGCTGAAAACATCGCGCAGCAGGTCGTCATCAACAGCACCCGGCGCCGGTCCCAGCGGTCGGAGAGGTAACCAAGCGGATACTGGATGATGGCGCCGCCGAAGATGCCGACGCTGACGAAGGTGACGACATCGGCGACCGACATGCCGATCTGCTCGGCATAAACCGGCGACAACGTGCGAAAGGCGCTGTTGGTGACGCCGACGGCGATGCAGCCGAAGCAGCCCAGCGGCGAAATCCGCCAGACGCGCGCCAGGTCGAGCTTGACCTCTTCGGGTGGTGTCGGGTTGGAGCGGTCGCCCAGCGAGACCGGCACCAGCGACAAGGTGATCATCATCGACATGATGGCGAAGATGGCGAAACCGCCGGCGCCGAAGATCGGGATCAGGAACTGGGCGCCGGTCACCGAACCAATATCAACCATCCGGTAGATCGCCAGCACGCGCGCACGGTCGCGATTGCCGACGCCGGAATTCAGCCAGCTTTCGACGGTCGTGAACAGCCCGGCGAAACAGAAACCGCCGGCAAAGCGCACCGCGCACCACACCACCGGATCGATGACCAGCACCAGGAGCAAGGTGCCGACCGAGGCGATCGCCGCCAGCGCCGAAAACGCCCTGATATGGCCAACCGCCTTCATGATGCGGGTGATGGCCAGGCAACCGAGCAGGAAGCCGGCGAAATAGAAAGTGCCCATCAGGCCGATGTAGGAAGCCGAAAACCCTTCCTCCGCGCCGCGCAGCGCGATCAGCGTGCTTTGCAGCCCGTTGCCGCCAAGCAGGATGCCGGCGGCGAGAAGGAGCGGGATCAGCGGGCGGATGGAGGACATTAAGAGGCAATCACGTGTCAGTGATCCCTTCTTGAACCATCGCTTCCACCAACGCCAGCGGCAATCCTGGTGGCATAGTTCGAATTCGGCCTAGGCCGGGAACGGGTAGGCCGTTCAATCCGTGCTGGAATTCTGCAGCTTCAGCGACGCCGCATGTGCAACGAACGCTTCAACACTCTCCTTTGAATAGCCAAGGAGAGCACCCTCCAGTCTCGCCAGATCATTCGATGTGAAGACGTCAAAGGCTTCTCCGCTGCGACACATGCGAGCGATCAGCAGGCTGAGCTTGCCGCGCCATTCCTCTGTCGGCAGGCAGTAGCAGCGTTCTTCCACGGACGTTTTGGGATCAACCTGGGAGAACTTCAGAATTCGGCCTTCGTCGACAAACGGCTTGAAATGCGCGTCCCCAACATCTTCTGTGTCCATACCCGGTTCTGCCGCGAACAAGGCCATTGGCTTGTCGCTCCGAAGCATCAATTCCAACTCGCGGCCATTATGTGGCCCGATGCCCTTTGGGAGAGTGCGTTTCGGCATAAAGCATCTCCAAATCGTTTGATGACTGCATCGTCGCAAGAAACACTTCTGGCGGCAATGCATGAAGGCCGGCAGAGACTTGAACCCTGAAGGTCGAACCAAGAGGCAACCAAAGCCGCTTGCCTTGACAAAGGCGGCCTCTCATGCGCTTTTCGCGCAAATTTTCCGGCCGGGCTGTAATGCTTCGGCCCGCAACCCAGCACCCCGGACTTTACCAATGACAATGCACCGTTACCGCAGCCATACCTGTGCCCAGTTGAGGAAGAGCGACGTCGGCTCGACCGTTCGCCTGTCGGGCTGGGTGCATCGCGTGCGCGATCATGGCGGCCTGCTCTTCATCGACCTGCGCGACAATTATGGCCTGACCCAGATCGTCGCCGATCCGGATTCGCCGGCCTTCAAGGTCGCCGAGACCTTGCGCGGCGAGTGGGTCATCCGCGTCGACGGCGAGGTCAAGGCGCGCTTGCCCGAGACCGCGAACGCCAATTTGCCGACCGGTGAGATCGAGATTTTCGCCCGCGAGATCGAAGTGCTGTCGGCGGCCAAGGAATTGCCGCTGCCGGTGTTCGGCGAGCCTGACTATCCCGAGGATATCCGGCTGAAATACCGTTTCCTCGACCTGCGCCGCGAGACGCTGCACAAGAACATCATCGCGCGGACAAAAATCATCGCCGAAATGCGCAGGCGCATGGGCGAGGTTGGTTTCACCGAATTCTCGACGCCGATCCTGACCGCCTCGTCGCCGGAAGGCGCGCGCGACTTCCTGGTGCCGTCGCGCATCCATCCCGGCACCTTCTACGCGCTGCCGCAGGCGCCGCAGCAGTACAAGCAGCTGATCATGGTGTCGGGCTTCGACCGCTATTTCCAGATCGCGCCCTGCTTCCGCGACGAGGATCCGCGCGCCGACCGTCTGCCCGGCGAATTCTACCAGCTCGACCTCGAAATGAGCTTCGTCGAGCAGGACGACGTGCTGTCGACCATGGAACCGGTCATGCGCGGGGTCTTCGAGACCTTCGCCAATGGCAAGCCGGTGACGCAGAACTTCCAGCGCATTCCCTACGACGTCGCCATGCGCAAATACGGCACCGACAAGCCAGACCTGCGCAACCCGATCGAAATGCAGACCGTCTCCGACCATTTTCGCGACTCCGGCTTCAAGGTGTTCGCCAACATCCTGGCCAACGATGCGAGGGCCGAGGTGTGGGGCATTCCGGCGAAGACCGGCGGCAGCCGCGCCTTCTGCGACCGCATGAATTCCTGGGCGCAAGGCGAGGGCCAGCCGGGGCTGGGCTACATCTTCTGGCGCAAGGAGGGCGACAAGCTCGAAGGCGCCGGCCCGCTCGCCAAGAACATCGGCGAGGAGCGCACCGAGGCGATCCGCCTTCAGCTCGGCCTTGCCGATGGCGACGCTGCCTTCTTCGTTGCCGGCGATCCGAACAAGTTTGTTTCCTTTGCAGGTGCGGCGCGCACCCGCGCCGGCGAGGAGCTGAACCTTGTCGACCGCGAACGCTTCGAACTGTGCTGGATCGTCGATTTCCCGTTCTTCGAATGGAACGAGGAAGAGAAGAAGATCGACTTCGCCCACAACCCGTTCTCGATGCCGCAAGGTGGCATCGATGCGCTGAATGGCGAGGACCTGCTCGGCATCAAGGCGTTCCAGTACGACATGGTCTGCAATGGCTTTGAGATCGCTTCCGGCGGTATCCGCAACCATCTGCCCGAAACCATGGTCAAGGCGTTCGAGACGGTCGGGCTCGATCGCGCCACGGTCGAGGAGCGCTTTGGCGGCCTCTACCGCGCCTTCCAGTACGGCGCGCCGCCGCATGGCGGCATGGCTGCCGGTATCGACCGTGTCGTCATGCTGCTTGTCGGGGCGAAGAACCTGCGCGAGGTGACCATGTTCCCGATGAACCAGCAGGCCTATGATTTGTTGATGAGCGCGCCTTCGGAAGCGAGCCCGCAGCAGCTTCGCGAACTGTCGCTGCGCGTTGCTGCGCCGAAGAAGGACGCCTGATCGCGCTTCGGGCGATACTTTAAAAAACCGCCCGAACCGATTCTTTCGATTCGCTAATCCCCATAAAAAACCCGGCATCGCAGCCGGGTTTTTCGCATCTTGAGGTCGCTTCGATCAGTCTTCGTTGGCCTTGACGGTGACGCCGAGCGTCTTCGGCAGGTCGAGCGGATTGGACATGGCGCCCGCCATGATCAGCGCGAACGGCACCGATGCCGGCGGTTCGGCCGAGATCTCGAGGCTCTTCGGATCGTCGAGATATTTGCCGACCGCGGCTGTGACCTGCGCCGTCAGTTCCGGGTTGTTGAGCTGCGCCATGCCGAACGGCACGATCGCCTTGGCCTGGTTGGCAATGTCCTTGCCGGACATGCCTTGCTGCTTGCCGACATAGTCCAGCACCTTGTTGGTCAGCGAATCGTCGTCGAAACGGATCGAGGCGCCGTTGAACGAAAGCTGCTGCAACAGGCCGAGCATCGCCATGCCTTGCGCCGAATTGTCGGCGCCTTCAGGTTGTGCCGCCATTTTCTTCTGCATTTCCTGCAGCGACTTGACGAAATCCATCGTATAGCCGCCGAGATCGAAGGTCATTCCGAACGTGCCGGCATTCTCTACGGAGATGTCGTATTTCGACAGTTCCATCTTGCCGTCCGTGGGCTGCCAGGTGCCGGCCATCTCGAGATTGCCCGCGATGTTCTGGTAGCCGAGTGCGTTGATCACTTCCTTGGACTTGGGATCGTCGACCAGCGTCAGGTCGGCGTTGAACTTTTCCGTGGTGGCGGTGAATTCCATCGCCTTGCCGTCCGCCGGCGGCGTGATCTCGATGGCAAGCCCGTCCATCGAAAAGGCGGTCTTGTCGGCGACCTTGACGGTCATGTTCGAGAGTTCGGCAGACTTGTACATCATCAGCGAGCCCAAGGGGCTGGTCGCGCCGTCGGCCGGAACGGACATGTCGTGGATGACGAACGGGCTGAGATCGAGGGTGACGCCGTCCTTGCTGTGCTGGAAGGCAGCGGTCGACACGGTGGCGATGTCATAGCCGCCATTGGCCTCGGTGACGCCTTCGAGTTTGACGTCGCCGATGGGGAGCGCTTCCTTTTCCGCCGCCGGTTTGACGGCAACGCCCTGCAGCACCATGCTGGTGTTGTCACCGGTCACGCCGGTCCAGGTGATGTCGACGCCCTGGGCGGAAAGTGCCGCCTTCAGCCGGTCGGCAACCGCCGCATCCTGGGCGAGGGCCGCGTTCAGCGGCAGTGTGAGCAAAAAGGTCGAAAAGGCAAATTTCTGGAGAGTTGAGCGTTTGATTGTCATCGCAGATCCCTGAGAGTGTTCTGAAATTGTTTTTTCAATTCTTTGCGCCATCACCATTCAGTGAGGAACTGGACCGGAAAAAGGCGTATCCCGGCACAATGGTCGAAAATCACGGCGAAAGGCAAACCCGATGCCACCGTCTACGTGCGAACCGGCTAATTTATCATGAAGAGCCGGTGGGCGATATCATCGCGCTTGGCCTTAGAACCCGCATGTAACAGGCTGATGTTGGTCGATATCCCTTGGCGTACGGTTTCGTGTTGCAGAAGGGCCGGCATAGCCGTCTGCCTCTTGCCGCGAATCACCCGCTCGGCTAGTCCCAGCCCATGGGAAAAAGGCTTTTGCCGCCTGAAAATGGCGGTGGCGATCATATCGAGCCGGTCGATCTGAAGAAGGCGCTGGAAGAGCGCTATCTTGCCTATGCGCTGTCGACCATCATGCACCGGGCGCTGCCCGACGTGCGCGACGGACTGAAGCCGGTCCATCGCCGTATCATGCACGCGATGCGCCTGCTGCGCCTCAACCCCGATCAGGGCTTTGCCAAATGCGCCCGCATCGTCGGCGAGGTGATGGGCAAGTTCCACCCGCATGGCGACCAGTCGATCTATGACGCGCTGGTGCGGTTGGCGCAGGATTTTTCGATGCGCTACCCCCTGGTCGACGGGCAGGGCAATTTCGGCAACATCGACGGTGATAACGCCGCCGCCATGCGATACACCGAAGCGCGCATGACCGATGTGGCGACCGAACTGTTGTCCGGCATCACCGAGGACGCCGTCGACTTTCGGCCGACATACAATGAAGAAGACGAAGAGCCGGTGGTTTTGCCCGGCGCCTTCCCGAACCTGCTGGCCAATGGCTCGTCCGGCATCGCGGTCGGCATGGCGACATCGATCCCGCCCCACAATGCGGCCGAGCTTTGCGACGCGGCACTTCACCTGATCGAGCATCGCGATGCGCCGGTGGCGAAGCTGATGGATTTCGTCCAGGGCCCGGATTTCCCGACCGGCGGCATCATCGTCGACAGCCGCGCCTCGATCCTCGAAGCCTATGAAACCGGCAGGGGCGGCTTTCGCGTCCGCTCGAAATGGATCCAGGAGGACCAGGGCAGGGGCACCTGGAGTATCGTCGTCACCGAAATCCCTTACGGCGTGCAGAAGGCGCGGCTGATCGAAAAGATCGCCGAGCTGCTGATGGCGCGCAAGCTGCCGCTGCTCGAGGATATCAGGGACGAAAGCGCGGAAGACATTCGCGTCGTGCTGGTGCCGAAGAGCCGTTCGGTCGACCCCGGCATCCTGATGGAATCGCTGTTCAAGCTCACCGAACTCGAAAGCCGCTTCCCGCTCAACATGAATGTGCTGTCGCGCGGTAAGGTGCCCAATGTGCTGTCGCTGAAGGGCGTGCTGCAGGAATGGCTCGAGCATCGCCGCGACGTTTTGGTCCGCCGCTCGAAACACCGCCTCGGCGAGATCGAAAGACGGCTGGAGATACTCGCCGGCTACCTGATCGCCTACCTCAACATCGACGAGGTGATCAGGATCATCCGCGAGGAGGATGAGCCAAAGCAGGTCATGATGGCCCGTTGGTCGCTCACCGACACCCAGGCCGAAGCCATCCTCAATATGCGGCTGCGCGCTCTGCGCAAGCTGGAAGAATTCGAGATCCGCAAGGAATTCGACGGGTTGAGCGCCGAGAAGAAGCAGATCGAGGCACTGCTTGCTTCAAACGAGAAGCAGTGGGCGACGATCAAGTGGGAAGTCACCAACATCCGCGACAAGTTCGGCCCGGAGACCGAGCTCGGCAAACGCCGCACCCAGTTCGCCGATGCGCCCGAGCATGATCTGACCGACATTGCGCACGCCATGATCGAGCGCGAACCGGTCACTGTGGTCGTCTCGGAAAAGGGCTGGCTGCGGGCGATGAAGGGGCATCTGGCCGATCTCTCGACGCTGACCTTCAAGGAGGGCGACAGCCTCAAGCTCGCCTTCCATGCCCAGACCACCGACAAGGTGCTGGTCTTCACCACCGGCGGCAAATTCTACACCATCGGCGCCGACCGGCTGCCCGGCGGCCGCGGCCATGGCGAGCCGATCCGCATCATTGTCGACATGGACAATGATCAGGACATCGTCACCGCCTTCGTTCACGACCCGAAACGCAAGCTGCTGTTGGCCTCGCATGACGCCAATGGTTTTATCGTGCCCGAGGAGGAAGTCGTCGCCAACACTCGCAAGGGCAAGCAGGTGATGAACGTCAAGGCGCCGGACGAGGCCCAGCGCTGCATCCCGGTCACGGGTGATCATCTCGCCATCGTCGGCGAGAACCGCAAGATGTTGGTGTTCGCGCTCTCCGAGATTCCGGAGATGGGCCGCGGCAAGGGCGTACGCCTGCAGAAATACAAGGACGGCGGCCTTCTCGATCTCAAGCCGTTCACGCTGGAGAGCGGCCTCTCCTGGCAGGATTCAGCCGACCGCACCTTCACACGGTCGCGCGAGGAACTGGCCGAATGGATCGGCGCGCGTGCGTCAGCTGGACGGATGGTGCCGAAGGGATTCCCGAGGACGGGGAAATTTGGATGACGCTGCTAATCTCCCCCCTCGAGGGGGAGATGGCCGGCAGGCCAGAGGGGGTCGCCGCGCATGAAGCGCCAGCCTCCTCTTCTGTTCACAATTGGGCCGGCGTCAGGTCGTCCCGACCCCCTCTGTCGCCTTTGGCGACATCTCCCCCTCGAGGGGGGAGATACCCAACCATTTGGACTATCGTCACGATTGCTGCACTATGTCAGTGCATAAGCGGGAAGGGTGTTTGGAAGAGGCAGGCGATTGAAGGAATCAAAGATCCAGAAACCGGAACGACAGCAGCGCTTGTTCGGCCTGTCGACGCCGCTGCGGGCCGCCGTCATTCCGCCGTTGTCGGCGGCGCGCTGGCTGCTGGTGCTGATCGTCGCCGCCGGCGTCTATTTCTTCCACGGCTTCCTGTTTCCTGTGCTGGCGGCGCTCGTCATCGCCTTCGCCAGCTGGCCGCTCTACCGCCGCCTGCTTGTCGCGGTCGGCGGCAACCGCACCATCGCCGCGACCTTTGCCATCCTCTTCATCCTCGCCTTCCTGGTGATACCGATCGCCTTCGCCGGCACCTATGCGATCAACGAGGTCCGCGAGTGGGTCGCGTGGGCGATCGAGACCAACCGGCATGGCGCGGTCACGCCGCACTGGATCGCCACCATGCCTGTCGTGGGCGAGTGGCTGAACGAGCAGTGGACGACCAATTTCGGCCATCCCGGCGGCATTGGTGAACTGATCCAACTGGTCAGCGGCGCCAACATCGGCAGCATCTATCGCGGCGTGCTGGCCGCCGGAGGCAGCGCCTTCGGCCTGCTGTTGACGCTGCTGTTCATGATGATCGCGCTGTTCTTCGCCTATCGCGACGGCGAACACTTTGCCGCCCAGGTCGACCGTCTCGGCGAGCGCATCCTGCCGACCAGGTGGGAGCGGATTTCGCGCGTCGTGCCGGCGACGATCTCTTCGACCGTGACCGGCATGACCGTCATCGCCATCGGCGAAGGCCTGGTGCTGGGCATTGCCTACTGGCTGGCCGGCGTGCCGTCGCCGGTAACGCTCGGCGCCCTAACCGGCGTTATGGCGCTGATCCCCGGCGGCGCGCCGCTGTCTTTCACGCTGGTCTCGATTTATCTCGCCGCCAGCGGATCGCCGATGGCCGGTCTGGCGCTGTTCCTGTGGGGCGCGGTCGAGCTGTTCATCGTCGACAAGACATTGCGCCCAAAGCTGGTCGGCGGGCCGATAAAACTGCCCTTCCTGCCGACGTTTTTCGGCCTGATCGGCGGCGTCAAGACCATGGGGTTTCTCGGCCTGTTTATCGGCCCGGTGCTGATGGCCCTGCTGGTCGCGATCTGGCGCGAATGGCTGCGGGAGGTGGAACTGGCCGACGAAATAGCTCCGGGCTCGCCGGCCGAAATCGAAGCTGGCCCACAGATCGAGGCGCTGCCGGAACCTGACTTGGCCAAGAAGAAGGCCAGCGCCTGATCTCGAAAGCCGGCTTGCGCTACACCGGATGATGCACCGCAAGGTCGCTACGGCGCTTGCGTCCCTCGTGCAACTGCCACAGGGAATGGGCGATCAGCGTCACGATCAGGATCCCGCCGCCGATCAAGCTGTTGCGCGTCGGCGTTTCGTCGAAGATCATCCACACCCAGACCGGCGCCAGCACCGTTTCGAGCAGGTAGAACATCGCCACTTCAGGCCCTGATATGTATTTCGGCCCGTTGGCGAGGCAGAAGAACGCTATCGGCATGATGACGGCGCCATTGAGGATGATCCACCATGGCGCGTTCACATGGAAGCCTTCGCCTGTCACCATGAAGGCTGCCAGCCCAAGCGGCAGAAGGACGCCGACGAGCGAGGTGAATCCCATGTCCTTGCCGCTGCCGCGCGAGATGGTGATGGCCACGGCGATGAAGAAGGCCGAGCACAGCGCCATGAAATCGCCGAACAACTTTCCGGTGCCAACGGAACCACCGACGATGATCAGCACGCCGAGGATCATGATCAGCATTGCGGCTATCGTCACTAGCCGCGGCCTCTCCCGCAGGAATATCCAGGACAGCAACCCCGCGAACACGGTGTTGAAGGCCAGAATGAATACCAGATCGGCGGTCGAGGTGTGATAGACAGCGGTGACGAAGGTGATCCCGGTCAGCCCATAGCAGGTCGCCACGATCAGGCCGGACCAGCCGGGGATGAGTGGCGGGGCGTTCCGGCTCAGAGCGCGCCAGACCGACCAGATGACCATCGCCGCGACGAATGTGGTGCCGGTGCGCAGCAGCATGATCGTCCAAGCGCCACCGTCGGCGAGGCGGATCAGAGGTATGTCGACAGTCAGCGTCAGCCCGCCAATGGCGGTTATCAAAAGACCCTTCTGGTGATCATGGTGAGAGAACATGGAGGAACTTTCGCAATGAAGAGCAGGCTGGCGGCCGGCCGGCGCAATGGCGCACCCTCTCCAGCCGACCGGCTGAAAGACCAGCATCTCCTGCCTTGAAACAGTTTAAGAGCGGATCGTGGAAAACTCAGCGTAAAACCGCTTCGTTGGTGTAGCGCTCCCAGCCTTTTGGGCCGAGATGCTCCTGCGGCATGAAGCGCATCTTATAATTCATCTTGCGCGAGCCGTTGACCCAGTAGCCGAGGTAGACATGGGGCAGGCCCATCGCCCTGGCGCGGGCGATGTGATCGAGGATCATGAACGTGCCGAGCGAGCGCTCCTCGAAATCGGGATTGAAGTAGGAATAGACCATCGACAGGCCATCGGCCATCTTGTCGGTGAGCGCCACCGCGATCAGCTCGCCCTGGCCCTTGCCGGTGATGAAGGTGTCGGGCCCGCGCCGCCGATACTCGATCACCTTGGTGTCGACATGGGTATCCTCGACCATCATGGCATAGTCGAGCACGGTCATGTCGGACATGCCGCCACGGCGGTGGCGGGCATCGAGGTAGCTGCGGAATAGGGAATATTGCTCGGTCGAGGGCTCTGCGTTGTGCATGTAGCCAACGAGATCGGAATTGTGGTGCAGCACGCGTTTCATGTTGCGGCTGGCGACAAATTCCTGGGCGAGGATGCGTACCGAAACACAGGCACGGCAGGTTTCGCATGCCGGCCTGTAGGCGATGTTCTGCGAGCGCCGGAAGCCGCCTTGCGTCAAGAGGTCGTTCATCTCCGCGGCCTTGTCGCCGACCAGATGCGTGAACACCTTGCGCTCGAACTGGCCGTCGAGATAGGGGCACGGCGATGGCGCGGTCAGGAAGAATTGCGGCGACTGGGTCGGATGCTGCGTCATCGAGCCTTGGAAACACTCCTTCGAATCGCTCTACCTTTGGCGCGGACGGCGAAAAATTCAACAGGATTGTGAGGACGTGGTCGACTCGAGGCCTTCACATTTGCGCTTGATCGATTGCGACTGCTCTTCGGAGGCCGTTTCAGCGGTCGGTGCGGCTGACGACCGTGCCGAGCAAAAGATCGTGCAAGGTGCGCTTGCGGTCGGAAAACAGCGTCACCAGCAGCACCAGCGGCGACAGGATGACGTTGCCGGCCCAGAACAGCACCGAATGGACGACGGCGGTAAGGCCGTCGATCGGCCTGCCGTCGAGCCGGTCGAGCCGGATGCCCATCATCTTCATGCCCGTGGTGGCCTGGTCGGTGCTGCCAAGCGTGTTCCAGATGTAGAGGATGGCGACGGCCGGGACCAGGACGCCGAACAGCATCCAGCCAAGGCCGAGGGTCAAAAGGCCGAGGAAAAACACCAGGATGGCAAACGGAATGGTGAGCAGCGCGACGAAGACATAGTCGATCACGAAGGCCAGGATGCGCCGCGTGCGCACGCCGTCATAGGCCCTGACATCGTCGAGCCTGCTGGTGATGATTTCGCCGTCGAGAACGCGGGCGTTCATGTCATTTCCTCATAACAGGGGCCCGGCATAGGGTGCGGGCAACTCATCAGTGAAATGGTGAGAGCTTGTGGCGGAATCAAGATCGGGCTTTTCGCGACGCGCAAGCTCGAACGATGTGGGACGCGATCTGAGTCGGTTGAATTTGCGGCGCGAATGGCATTAGCTTGCTGCGGCGCAACAAAGCGCTCACGGGCGGGGACGGGGCAATATGGATTACGACATGCTGGTCATCGGCAGCGGCCCCTCCGGCCGCCGTGCCGCGGTGCAGTCGGCCAAGCTCGGCAAATCGGTTCTGGTGGTCGACCGCGGCAGGCGCCTCGGCGGCGTCTCCGTGCATACCGGCACCATTCCGTCGAAAACGCTGCGCGAGACCGTGCTTAACCTGTCAGGCTGGCGCGAGCGCGGCTTCTACGGCCGCGGCTACCGGGTCAAGCAGGATATCTCGGTCGGCGATCTGGTCGAGCGCCTGCACAAGACGCTCGACCACGAGGTCGAGGTGCTGCAGCACCAGTTCATGCGCAACACGGTCAAGAGCGCCCGCGCCGCGGTGAAATTTCTCGGCCCCAACAAGGTCAGCCTGACATCAGACACCGGCGATTACAGCGAGGTCGGTTTTGCCAACGCACTGATCGCGGTTGGCACAAGGCCACACCGGCCGAGCGAAATACCTTTCGACAAGGCCCGCGTCTTCGACAGCGACGAGATGCTGGAACTGGATCGTTTGCCGCGCACACTGACCGTGATCGGCGCCGGCGTCATCGGCGTCGAATATGCGACGATCTTTTCCGCGCTCGACGTGCCGGTGACCTTGGTCGAGCCGCGCAACTCCATCCTCGATTTCGTCGACCGCGAGATCGTCGACGATTTCATCCACCAGATGCGCGATCGCGGCATGACCATCCGGCTTGGCAGCGCAGTCAAGGAAATCCGCTCCAAGCCGGACGCTGCCGAGGTCGAACTGGCCGATGGCCGCACCATCCGTTCCGAAGTCGTGCTCTACGCCGCCGGTCGCACCGGCAATGTCGGCAGCCTGGGCCTGGATGTCGTCGGCATCGATGCCGACGCCAGAGGCCGCATCAAGGTCGATCCGCAATCCTTCCAGACCAGCGTGCCCAACATCTACGCCGCCGGCGACGTCATCGGTTTCCCTAGTCTGGCCTCGACTTCCATGGAGCAGGGCAGGGTGGCGGCCTGCCATGCGTTCGGCGTGCCCTTGCCGCCGCCACCGGAAACATTTCCCTATGGCATCTATGCGGTGCCGGAAATCTCGACCGTCGGCCAGTCCGAGGAACAGGTGCGCGAGAGTGGTGCCGCCTATGAAGTCGGCGTGGCGCGTTTTCGTGAAACCTCGCGCGGCCACATCATGGGCGTCAATACAGGCTTCCTGAAGCTGTTGTTCTCGATCGAAACGCGCCGCCTGCTCGGCGCGCATATCGTCGGCGAGGGCGCTACCGAGCTCATTCACATCGGCCAGGCGGTGATCAATCTCGGCGGCACGGTCGACTTCTTCGTCAACAACACCTTCAATTATCCGACGCTCGCCGAAGCCTACAAGATCGCCGGGCTGGATGCCTGGAACCGGATGGGAAGAGGGTAGGCAGGCTGGTGAGGCAGTCAGCCTGCCTTCGCTACCGCCGCCGATCCCGACAGCCATTGCCGGACGATCACCGCGTCGGCGCTGCCGAATTCGTGACCCGATGGAACAATCCGGGCATCGATCTCGGCGCCGTGCTTGCTGAGCAGCGTGACGAGTGCCGGCGCGAAGGGCGCGTAGGTGAGATCCGCCGCGCCGGCGATCATCAGTACCCGTACCTTTGACAAATCCGTCACCGGCACATCGTCGAGCACCGGCATCGGTCGCAGCAGTGCGGCGCGTTCGACTAGGCCGGGATGCAGCAGCATCAGGCTCGAAACCAGATTGGCGCCGTTCGAATAGCCAAGGAAATTCGTACGGGAAAGATCGAGGTGGTGGCGCGCGGCCACGTCGGTGACGAAGCCCGCAAAGGCATCGGTTTCAATGCGGATGCTCTGCTGTTCGAAGCACGTCGGCGTGATGCGCGAGAACCAGCGGAAACCATCCTCCTGGACAATGCGGCCGCGCACCGCGATCAGCATGGCGCGCGGCGCTATCTCTCGTGCCAGCGGCACCAATGTCGTCTCGTCGACACCAGACCCATGCAGCAGGAAGAAGCATTCGCCAGTTGAATCCGCCGGGCAGTAAAGGCGATAGGGGAAGGCGAGATCACGCTGTAACGCACCATCTTGTGAGGTCTCTTCGGTCATGCCTCATCCTTTTGATTTCATGATGACTTCGGTCAGTTTGCCGGCTTCAAAACGTAATATTTTCAAGCTCCGCGAAAGTTGATTGAACCGGGCGCACTACAGTCCGTTTCTTCGCCGATAACATTCCTTCGGGAGGAATCGAAGCGGTGCGCCGGGGGTCGCATTGCCGGTATGAACAACCAGCTTTGAGGCCTTTTTGTCGATGACCACCCAGATTTCCCCAGACCGCGGCACGCGTGTCCCGGATCGCGAAATGCGTGTCCCAGACCGCGATGCGCGTGTCTCGGAGCGCGACACCCGTATCGATGTGATCCGCGCTCTCGCTCTGCTGACCATCTTTATCGACCATGTGCCGGGTACCGCTTTCGAGTATCTGACCTACAAGAATTTCGGCTTTTCGGATGCGGCGGAGGTCTTCGTGCTGATCTCCGGCATCTCGGTCGCGCTCGCTTACGGGAAGAAATTCCAGCCTGGAAACCGGCTGCTGGCAACATTGAAGATGTGGCGCCGCGCCGGTGTGCTCTACGCCGCCCACATCGTCACCACCATGGTGGTGATGGCGATCTTCTGCGCCGCGGCGGTGTTCGCCAGGCGACCGGAGCTTTTGACGATGATCAACATCGAGCCGTTGATCAAGAATGCGCCGCAAGTGCTGATCGGCATCGTGACGCTTGGCCACCAGCTCGGCTACAACAACATCCTGCCGGTCTATACGGTGCTGCTCTTGCTGACGCCGCTTTTCCTGCTCTTCGTCAGCTATCGGCCGGTCTTGGCACTGGTTGCATCCGGCGCGCTGTGGCTGGTCGCGGGAATTTACCAGATTGCTCCGCCCAACTACCCCGAGCCCGGCTTCTGGTTCCTCAACCCGCTGTCATGGCAGTTCCTTTTCAACATCGGCCTGGCAGGCACGCTGCATGTGCGTCGCGGTGGCACCATCCCGGTCAGTCGCTGGCTGGTCGGTGCCGCCTTGGCTTACACCGCTGTGGCGCTGGTCTGGGTGCACAGCCCGCTCTGGGGGCATATCTCCTGGTTTGGCCTGTCTCCGGTGCTGACCGGCTTCGACAAGACGTTCCTGTCACTGCCGAGGCTGCTGCATATATTGGCGGTGAGCTACCTGATCGTGGCATTCCCGGCCATCTCGAACCTGTTCCGCGCCGGGCGCGATCATCCGCTTGCCATACTGGGCAAAAGATCGCTGCCGGTTTTTATTGCCGGCACGGTGCTCGCAATGGCGGCGCAGGTGCTGAAGCTGATCAATCCCGGCGGGTTTGCCTATGACAGCCTGCTGATATCAGCCGGCATCGCCATGCAGTTCGCGCTCGCCTACTATCTCGAATGGCTTTCAGGCCTTGGCTGGTCCGGGAAAAGCAGGCCGGCGCGCAACGCGGCACCGCCCATCCATGCGTCGTTCGGCATGTCGTCGATGGCGCCAAGAATGGGGCGCTGACGGGTCTGGCGTTTCAGGCGGGCGAGGGGCCTGATGAAGCTCGCACCACGAGTTCGACCGGCAGCGATTGCCGGCTGGTGGGCGAGCCGTCATTTTCAAGGATTGCCTTGACGGCAAGGCGGCCCATCTCGGCGATCGGCTGGACGATTGTTGTCAACGGCGGCTTGGAAACCGCTCCTTCCGGGACGCCGTCGAAGCCGACGATCGAAACGTCGCCCGGCACCGTGATGTCATGCTGTCGCAGCCAATCCAGCGCATGAAGCGCGATCCTGTCCGACATCGCCAGGATGGCGGTCGGTGTCTCGGCGCCGGCGAAAATATGATCGAGGCCGGCCCATACGCTCTTCTCGTCATTGGTCGTTTCGTAGATCGGAACCTTCGAGATGTCGATGTCGACTCGGGCGAGTTCAGCGAAGTAGCCGCGCAGGCGGTCGCGCGTTCCGGAATAGAGGGCCTTCTCCATCTGCTCTCGCGTGGTCGGGCCGAAGCCTGCGTCCGCGCAGGGCAGGGCAAGCACGGCAAAGCGACGATGCCCAAGCTCGGTCAGATGGCGGGCCGCGAGGCCTGCCCCGGCGATGTTGTCGACACCGATCGCCGCGACGGCCTCATCGTCGTCGTCTGAATCAAGATCGAGCGCCACAAAGGGAAGTTTGCGGTCACGCGCCAGTTCGACCAGCTTTGAGCCGCCATCGACGCAGAAGACGATGAAGCCATCGACGAGCGCACTCTGGATGTTCCAGGCGAGCTGTTCGCTGTTGGCGGCGGAGACCAGCGAGATCCCCGCGCCGGTCGCGTCGCAGGCCTGCGAGATGCTGGCCATCATCACCCGGGCGAAAGGGTCCTCGAAGAAATAGGATAATGGTTCGGCGGTGGCGACACCGATGGCGTTGACCTTGCCGGCGCGCAGCAGCCGGCCCTTGGGGTCGGGTCCGCCATATCCCATTGCCTCGGCTGCCGCCTTGACCCGTTCGCGGACCTCCTCGCGCACGATCTCGGGGCGGGCGAACACGTTGGACGCGGTGCCGTGCGACACGCCCGCCGCTTTGGCAATGTCCGCCAGCCGGACCGGTCTTGTCTTTGCAGAGGTCAATGGCGCCATTTTCGTCTCCTGAATTCCCCCATCTAGCACTTTCGTTGGATCGGTTCAAATTTTGGCTTGATCAAGGGCTTGGTGAGGTGTATTGTTTGAATCGATCCAAAGGAAATAATGGCTTTGAAGGTTGGATCGATTCAAGACAAGGGGGAGATGGTCGTGCATCCCGTCAACTTTCTGTTCGAAGACATCTATCGCAACGACTGGAGCATCAGCTCGAATGCCGCGGCCCTGAAGCGTCGTGGCAAGGCCAGCCCATGGGTTCGCGAGCTGCGGTTCCTCGTGGAGCGCAAGCGGAGCTGATCGACGCCGCTTTTTCGTGGCGGCGGATTGGATCGATTCAAGTTTTGAAAGGAGTGCACATCATGCATCCCATGAGCTATCTGTTCGAAGACATCTACCGCAACTACTGGGGCATCGCACCGGCGTCGGAGCGGCCGGAGGCGCGTCGGTTGGCGAGGCTGCGGCGGCACAATCGCGAGTTGCTCATCCAGCCCGAACGCCGGCAGGACTGACTGCTCCGCAAACGAGGTTTGATGGGCGCAGACCTGGTATCGGGGCGTGCGCCCAGAGGCGTCAGGAACGCGCGCGCACCAGTGCCGAGGCAGCGATCGCCAGCCAGCCGGCGATGAGCAAGGTGCCGCCGATCGGCGCCGACAGCGGGAATAGCCGCGAGCCGAGGAAGTCGCGGGCCAACAGGTCGCCGCAGAACAACAGAAGCCCAGCCAGCAGGACCAGGCTGCCGATGTGCAGCATCCGGTTCGCGCCAAGCAATCCGGCGGCAAGGAAGACCGGCGCATGCATGAGCAGGAAGGAAGCGGCGGTGCCGGTGAAGGCGCCGCCCAGATGCGCCGCCGCGGCCGACAGCGCCACGCCCGCAGCGCCACAGAGGCCGCCGGCCAGGACGAGGATACGGCCGATGTTGCCGGAAAATTGCTCGGCTGTGCTCATGTCCATGGCTCCGTGATATCAGAGAGATACGCCCAACCCGGTCAGGGTTTGCCGGCGTTGACGAGCATGTCCTGCTCGCGGCGTGACTGCGCCAGCCAGTTATACACCGCGCCGCCCGCCATCAAGACTGATGTGCCCAGAAACACCGAGCGCATGCCGAAATGGCCACCGGCAAAGCCGCCCAGCAAGGGGCCTGCGACCTGCCCGATGTATTGGGCGGAGATCGACAGCCCGAGCACATTGCCGCCGACCCCATCGGGAACATTATGGCGGATCACGCTGGTGATGCAGGGCAACAGCCCGCCCAGCGCCAGGCCCATCAGGAAGCGCAGGCCGATGAGTTGCCAGCTCTGCGTGACGAAGGCCTGCGGGATCAGCAGCAGCGCCGAGACGGCGAGCGCGCCGATGACGACGTTCCAGTGACCGATGCGGTCGGCGAGCTTGCCGAGGCGCGAAGCCGACAGGATGGCGCCAAGCGCAGCCGCCGACATGACGACGCCTGAGATCAGCGTCACGCGGCTCTGGTCTTCGATCAACTGCTGCACATAGACGGTGATGATCGGCTCGATCGACATGGTGGCGAAACTCAACAGCATGCCGGTCGCCAGCATGGCGATAACAGGACGCTTGTCCTGTATTTGCGCCCAGCCGCCTTTCGGCTTCTCTCTCGCAGCCGCGTCTGCTGGTTTCGGCCGGGGATTTTCCTTGATCAGAAACGTGGTCGCCAGGAACGCCAGGAAGATGACGCCACCGGACAAAAGGAAGGTAGCGCGGATGCCGATCAGCGGGGGCAGGGCGCCGCCAACCAGCGGGCCGACCAGAGCCCCACCCGTGATACCGGCCGACAGCAGGCCCAGTGCCCAGCCGGAACGCTCCTTGGGCGTTTGCATGGCGACGAGGATGGTCGATCCCGAAGAATAGCCGCCGGCAAAGCCGATCAGCAGCCGCAGCAGCACCAACTGCCAGACCGTTTGCACCATGCCCGTCAGGGACATGCATATGGCCATGCCGAAGCTGGCGCGAACCAGCATCACCTTGCGGCCGTAGCGGTCGCCGAGACGTCCCCAGAGCGGCGCCACCAGCGCCGCCGCGAAGAAGGTCGCGCCGTAGGCGATTCCCGACCACTGCACGATCGCCGCGTGGCCCTCGGCGCCGAGCTGTTCGATATAGAGCGGCAGGAACGGCAGCAGCAGCGTCATGGCGACAAGCGTCGAGAACGAACCGGCAAAACACACGAACAGATTGCGCCGCCAGTGGATGTTGTAGGTGCTGTCGGTCGCCGGGGGCGTGTTCTGCGGCATGTCATATGTCCTGTCCGAGCAATGCGGAACTGCGGGTTGCTGCGGATACCAATTTGGGATACCAAGATGGTACCCGTCATGGACGCAAGCTCAGCCGCTGTCAATGCAACCCTCTCAAACGTGAACGGGAACCGCGACCGGCAAGCCGATCGCCGGCAAATGGTCCGAAGCCGGTCCGAAAATGGAAACGACAATGTCGCAGATGCAGAGCGTCGAAAAACAGCTTCGGCAGATGATCCTGGGCCTTGAGATCGGTCCTGGCGAGAAGCTGACCGAGCGCTGGATCGAAAGCCGCTTCGGCGCGTCGCGAACCCCGATCAGGGCAGCACTTCTACGGCTCGAGACCGAGGGCCTGGTCGGCAGGGACGGACGTGGCTGGACGGTGTCGCCCATCAACCTGGCCGAACTCGAGCAGATCGCCGTCTACAGGGAGGCGGTCGAGGTTGCGGCACTTCGCCTGACATGCGGCTTGGCGGACCGGAGCGCCGTCGATGTCATCGAGGCGATGCTCGACTCCTGCGACAAGGACACGCCGCGCGAGGAATGGCATCGTGTCGGCATGGATTTTCACATCGAATTGGCGCGTCTGTCGGGCAACGAATTCCTGTTCCGGGCGGTCCGAGATGCCATGACACGCCTGTCGCGGGCGCGCTGGCTGGAGGTTCGCGACGAAGCGGCCCTCAGCCGCGCCTGGGCCGAACATCGCGCCATTCTGGCGTCGGCACGCCTCGGCGATGCCGATGAAGCCGCCCGCCTGCTTTCGACCCACATCGTCGGCAGCCGCGACCGGCTGGTGACGTCGCTGGCCAACGATCGGCGCGGTCTTCGTGCCAGAGGCTTTGCCGTCGTCGCCGCTTAAGGCGTGGGGTAGGGGACGCAAAAAGCGGCGTCTGGACCTATGCGCACTTTCGGCCTCGCTTCACAGACGCCGATGGCGTAAGGAGCGGCGATGGAAAACAACCGATTTGAAACACCTGTGACTGTGAAGTCAGTCGCGGCGGGAAGCACTCAGCTCTTGCGGACGGCGCGTGAGGCTTCCGACTACCTCCTCAACAGCTGGCCCGGCAAGCGCAGCCCCAAGCATCGCGCGGCCCTGCAGGCTTGCCATGACGCGCTGGCCGGCGACAAGCCGGCGATGAACGCCAGGCGCGCCTTCATCGCGGCAGCGCGTGAAGTGGACGTCTTCGTCAGCGACAAGGCGCCGGCCTGACACAAGCCGGCCATCTGGGCGGCTATCCGGATTGAGGCATGGCCCGCATTTGCGGGCCTTTTGCCGTCACTTTGCCTTTTCGGTTTCGCCTTCGGTCTCGTCCTCGGGCTTCGAACGTTCCCTCGCCGCAACCTTGGCTGCCAGCTTCTCGGCCTTCTTGGCCGCTTTCTGGCGGTCGCGTTCCTTGCGTTCCTGATCGTAATTTGGTGGTCGCGCCATATCGGCTCCTTTTTCACTGCTGGACCGGTTCGTCGTTTCACGGAAACGCAGAATCGCTCCATCTCTTTGTTTGACGCAATCCCATAGGGAAAGCGCTACGCGCTTTTCCCGGGAAAAGCGCTTCACGCTTTTCCCGGAATTGCTTTTAGCGGCTCTGACCCTGCCTAGGAGCATTAGCCGTCAAACACAACAGCTGAAGCGATAGTGCCCGGCGGTTTGCATCGATGACGGTCCAGGCTTGCAAGATGCGCGGCACAATGGTGTAGGGAGAACCGGGCGCCAACCCATTGGGAACTGCCCGTTTTGTTTTTATCAAGTGACTGATGGCCACAATCGCACGAACGACGGCAAAGGTTTACTACTATGCGCGAAACCTCGCGCGCGATGTCGTGCCGCAGGCGCTGTTTCGCCGGCAGCTGGCCGACCGGCTCAAGAAGGCCAGGCTCTCGGATGAGGCGGTGCGGCGGCGGCTGAATTACTACAACAAGCTGCAGGAAGCGTTTACGCCCAGCCCGGCCGCGGTGCGTATCGACAAGCTGCCTTCCACGCCGACCATGTACTATTACGATCTGAGGGAGTTTGCCCGCTATTTCGACCCGGCATTGCTCGTCGACGTCAAATTCGGCGATGTCATCAAGGTGCCGAAGGTGCCGACGCTCGTCAAGGATCGGCCGATCCGCGCCGATGACAGCAATGCGGTCATCATGAAATTCAACAAGTTTCGGCACTTCCACATGCCGGCCGACGCAACTGCATTCGCCGACAAGCGCCCGGCCGTGGTCTGGCGCGGCGATCTCAACAATCCCAAACGGACAAGATTTATCGACGCCGTGCGTGACCTGCCGTTTTGCGATGCCGGCTCGCACAAGCCGAACGCGCCGGCCGAATACGCCAAGCCCTTTCTCAGCGTCAGCCAGCAGCAGCGTTACCGCTACATCGTCTCCATCGAAGGCAACGACGTTGCGACGAACCTCAAATGGATCCTGAATTCGAACTCGCTCTGCCTGATGCCGCCGCCGACATACGAGACATGGTTTGCGGAAAAGCAGCTCGAGGCCGGTGTCCACTACGTGCCGCTGGATCCGGATTTCGCCGATGTCGCAGACAAGGTGCGCTATTTCGAACAGCACCCGGCCGAGGCCCAACGCATTATCGCCGCGGCCAATGCCTATTGCCGCCAATTCTCCAACGAACAGGACGAGCAGGCGATCTCGCTGCTCGTGATCTACAAATATTTTGTCCTCAGCGGCCAGATCGAGCCCGATCCCGAGGTCTGGCGTTTTATCGAGGGTTAGAGTGTCGCGGGCTTTGGCGCCCGCTCGTCAGATGCCGCGGCGGTCAAGAACCAGATCGGCGGGGCCGAAGCGGTCCTTTGCCGTCAGCTGCTGGTGCCAGTAGGGATAGAGCAAAGGCGGCCGGCTGACCGCGTCGAGGCGACCGCGTTCGTCGCCGGTGAGCACCAGGCTTGCCGCAGCGATGTTGTCTTGGAACTGCGTTTCGGTCCTGCCGCCGATCACCAGCGAGCTGACGGCCGGCCGGCTGAGCAGCCAGGCCAGTGCCACCTGCGCTGCCGACACACCGCGCTGCGTGCCGATCTCGACAAGCACGTCGACGATCCGCCACAGCCGGTCCTCGTCGCGGATCGGCGGTTCGGACCAGCCGGCGAGCTGGCGGGCGGTGGGGCTGTCGCGGCGGTATTTGCCGGACAGCAATCCGCCGGCAAGTGGGCTCCAGACCATAACGCCCAGCCCCTGGTCGACGGAAATCGGCAGCAATTCATACTCTGCCTCGCGCGCTTCCAGCGTGTAGTGGATCTGCTGGGTGACGAAGCGCGGCTGGTGATGGCTGTCGCTGATGCCGAGCGCCTTCATCACCTGCCAGCCGGAATAGTTGGAACAGCCGACATAGCGGATCTTGCCCTGGGCAACCAGCGTGTCGAGCGCGGCGATGGTTTCCTCCAGCGGCGTCACGCCATCCCATTCGTGCAGGAAATAGATGTCGATCACGTCGGTTTTGAGCCGCTTCAGGCTCTTCTCGCATTCGCGGATCAGATGATGGCGCGATAGGCCCTCATCGTTGGGACCTTGGCCGATCCGCATCCGTGCCTTGGACGCGATCAGCACGTCGCCCTTGCGCTTGCCGCCAAGTGCTTCGCCGATGATCTCTTCCGAAATGCCGTTCGAATAGACATTGGCGGTGTCGATGACGTTGATGCCGGCATCGATGCAGAGGTCGATCATCCGGCGCGCCTCGTCGAGGTCGGTCTTGCCGACCGCCGAAAACGCGCCGGCGCCGCCGAAAGTCATGGTGCCCATGGTCAGGGTCGAAACCTTCAAGCCGGAACGGCCGAGAGTGCGGTATTCCATGTCAGATCCTCGCGATTGCATTGGGAAAGGGGCTGGGGAGGGGTGCCCCGAATGTGACTGCTATTTGTAGGACAATTTGAGCCGCTTGTCGCCATGCCACGACGACGGATCGATCATGCCTCACGGGATTTGCAGCGGCGGCGTCACGTTCCAGGCTGCAATAAAACCGTCACTGGCGGGCTATATTGAAGTCGGCTCAGGTGTTGCCGTTCCGGGACGTAAGCCGGGAGTTTCGGGGCGCCGGACGTGCATCGACAGAGCTTGCAAGCGGAGCAGCTGAAATGACCGAGCTAAAACAGAATTCTCCTGCCAGGGACTGGCTGGAAGCCGAGCTCGCCGACACGCTCGACGAGGACTATGAGCTCGAAATGTCGGAGCCGGCGCTGTCGATGGAGATCGCCAAGATCTACAAGAATGCGCATCCGCCTTCGATCGATCGCATGCAATATTTTCGCGACCTGATCACCTTGCAGTCCGAACTGATCAAGCTGCAGTCCTGGGTCGCCTACCACAAGAAGAAGCTGGTGGTGATCTTCGAGGGGCGCGATTCGGCCGGCAAGGGCGGCGTCATCAAGCGCATCACGCAGCGGCTCAATCCGCGCATCTGCCGTGTAGTGGCACTGCCGGCGCCGACCGAGCGCGAGAAGTCGCAATGGTATTTCCAGCGCTATGTCCCGCATCTGCCGGCCGGCGGCGAAATCGTGCTGTTCGACCGCTCCTGGTACAACCGCTCGGGCGTCGAACGAGTGATGGGCTTTGCCCAGCCCGATCAGGTCGAAGAATTCTTCCGCGACGTGCCGGAGTTCGAGCGCATGCTGGTCCGCTCGGGCATCACCGTGGTCAAATACTGGTTCTCGATCACCGATGAGGAACAGCAGATGCGCTTCCTGATGCGCATCCACGATCCGATGAAGCAATGGAAACTGTCGCCGATGGACCTGCAGTCGCGCGTGCGCTGGGAGCAGTACACCAAGGCCAAGGAAGAGACCTTCGCCCGCACCAACATCCCGGAGGCGCCCTGGTTCATCGTCGAGGGCAATGACAAGAAGCGGGCGCGGCTGAACTGCATCGGCCATCTGCTTAAGCAGATGCCGTATGAGGAAGTGCCGCACGAGGAGATCACGCTGCCGGAGCGCGTCTTCAATCCCGAATACGAACGCCAGGTGCTGCCGCGCGAACTCTACGTGCCGGAAAAGTATTGAAGATTCTTCCTTCTCCCCGTCACTATACGGGGAGAAGGTGCCGGCAGGCGGATGAGGGGCGGCGCTGATTTAGACAGTTGAACTCGGTAAAGTCGCTGAACGGGCGAAGCTTATTCTGCGCCCATATTGCCATCGGTGGCATTCTCGGCAACACAATATTCAACATTCGACCGGCCGCGCCGCCCCTCATTGCCCTGCCGGGCATTTCTCCCCGTATAGTGACGGGGAGAAAGAGCTGTAACTACTTCCGCTTGATGGTGACGTGCGTGGCGAGCGGCGTCGCAACCTGCTCGCTGCAGACATAGCCGAGCTTGACCATGTCGAGGCCGGCAAAAAGGTTCTCGCCCGTACCGAGCAGCACCGGCGCGATCGCCAGATGCATCTCGTCGATCAGCTTCTCCTGGAGATATTGCTGGATTGTGGCGACGCCGCCGCCCACCCGCACGTCCTTGTCATCAGCCGCTGCTTTTGCCTGTTCAAGCGCCGAATGGATGCCGTCGGTGATGAAATAAAAGGTCGTGCCGCCCTCCATGACGATCGGTTCGCGCTTGTGATGGGTCAACACGAAAACCGGCACATGATAGGGCGGGTTATCGCCCCACCAGCCCTTCCAGCTGTCATCGGGCCATTCGCCGCGGATCGGCCCGAACATGTTGCGGCCGAGGATCCAGGCGCCGACATTTTCGAAACTGCGCGCCGCGAACGCCTCGTTGATATCGGTGGTGCCGCCATCTTGTCCGAGCACCATCTCACGGAAAGTGCGGGTGTCGACAAACCACTTGTGCAAGGATTCCCCACCGACGCCGAGCGGATTTTGCAGATCCTGATCCGGACCGGCGCCATAGCCGTCGAGCGACAGGGTGAAAGCATTGACGCGAAGTTTGGGCATGCGAGCCTCCTCAAATAACCAGTTGTATTTTGCAATCAGTTTCTTGTAGCAAACTGATTGCGAATTGCAAGTGGTATTTCTAGGGCGACGATCGGACTGTCGGCTCTGAAGACAAGCCAGCGGCCTCGCTGGCGAGAACCGGTCGCTGCTGCCGCGCTAGTTACACGCGGTAGTTACATGTGCAGACAAGAATCCGATGCGCAAAAAATACTCCTTCTGGATGCGATTGCGTATGACGAGATAAATCTCACACTTCCCCTTGCGCCGCGAAACAGGATGCCGCCGCAGCCTGTCTGCTGGCCACAATTATTGGCGCCGCGATGCTTCGAGCATACGTTCGACAGCAAGACGTAGTGGCGGCAGGCTGTCGGTCACTACAGCCCATACTATCGTACCGGAGGTCTTGTGATATTCGTGACGCAAAATGTTGCCTATCCCACGAACTTGTTTCCATGGAATCTCGGGGGCAAGGGCTGCCAAATCCTCCGGAATGTGCCGGGCAGCTTCGGAAATGATTTCGATCCCGCGCTCGATGCCATGTCGAAGCAGCCAGTCGCTATTGAAGTCATCCAGAGTCTTGCCTGCGGTGGCAGCGCCGATGCCGTCCAAGGCTTCTATGATTTCGGCTAGAATCGGTTCGATCCGGCGCACTGCCATCAGAATATTCGCACGGCAGATCGTTCGATATCGGCCTTCAACATGGGATTGAGGCTGTCGCGGGTGGTGATATCGATCTCCGCTGCCATCTTCTCTTCAAGAAATTGCTTGATGCCGGCCAGATCGATCAGCGAAAAGCGCCTTGCAGGATCATAATCGATGAAGAGGTCGAGATCGCTGTCAGGCCCTGCGTCGCCCCGCAAAGTCGATCCGAAGAGATAAAGCGAAGTCGCGCCCATGCCTTTGATGGCATCTGCATTTCTCTGCAACCGCTCTATGACCTCATTCCTGCTCATGAATTCATTCTAGCGGATTGCGTTAAAATTCCAAACGACCTAGCGGCCTATCCCTTCAGCAGCTCCGCCACTTCGGGCGCGAAATAGGTCAAAATGCCGTCGCAGCCGGCGCGCTTGAAGGCGAGCAGGCTTTCCAGCATCGCCTTTTCGCCATCGATCCAGCCATTGGCGCCCGCCGCCTTGATCATCGAATATTCGCCGGACACCTGGTAGGCGAAGGTCGGCATCTGGAATTCGTCCTTCAGCCGCCGGATGATGTCGAGATAGGGCAGGCCGGGCTTGACCATCAGCATGTCGGCGCCTTCCGCGATGTCCTGTTCGGCCTCGCGCACCGCTTCGTCGGAATTGGCGTGGTCGATATAGTAGGTCTTCTTGTCGCCCTTGAGCAGGCCGGCGGTGCCCACCGCCTCGCGATAGGGGCCGTAGAAGGCCGACGCGAATTTGGTCGCGTAGGACATGATCGCCACGTCCTGAAAACCGTTGGCGTCGAGCGCGTCGCGGATGGCGCCGATGCGGCCGTCCATCATGTCGGACGGCGCAATGATGTCGGCGCCAGCCGCCGCCTGGATGACGGCCGCGGCGGTCACCTGTTCCACGGTCTCGTCGTTGACGATGATGCCATCGCGCAGGATGCCGTCATGACCATGGCTGGTGAACGGGTCGAGCGCGGCGTCGGTGATGATGCCGATCTCCGGCACCGCGTCCTTGATCGCACGGGTGGCGCGGTTGATGACATTGTCGGGGTCGAGAATGTGCGAGCCGGTCTGGTCGCGCAGCGAGATGTCGACATTGGGGAAGGTGGCAAGTGCGGGAATGCCGAGTTTTGCCGCGCGCTCGGCCTCCTTGACGGCGAGATCGATCGACAGGCGGAAGACCCCCGGCATGGCGGCGATCGGCTCGCGCACTTGTCTGCCGTCGACGACGAAGATCGGCCAGATCAAATCGTCGACCGAGAGCCTGTTCTCCTGCACGAGACGGCGCGACCAGTCTGCCTTGCGCATGCGGCGCAAGCGGCGGCTGCCGGTGACGTCGTCGACGCTGCGTGCGCCGGCTGGCTTTGCGGGGGTGAATTTGTTCATCGCCAAAACTCTCGTTCGGCGGCTTTTTACCACGAGCCCCCGCCGCTGACCAATGCGACACGTTTGTGCCAGCGATCCGGCCGGGGCCTACTTCGGTTGGCCATTGCCCGACAGGATCTGCGCCGCGCCACGTATGGCAATGCGAAAAGCCTCGTCGAAGCCGACGCCGCGCACTTCCCACTGATAGGTCTTACCGGCCATCGCCAGCCGCCAGTCGGCGATCCAGCCCAACTCCTTGTCGCTCCAAACGAGGCTGCCGGAAAGCGCCTGATCGGCGCCGGCCTTTTTCGCGATTGTGTCCAGCTTGGTCACCTCGGCGTTGCGAAGCGCCTGATCGTCCAGCCCGGCCTGCGACAGCAGTGCTGCCGTTGGAAAAGTCACCTGCATGGCCAGTGGCAGGGCGGCATTGCTGAACGATTCGCGCATCAGCACGTCGCGCTCGTCATCGGCATCGAGCGCGAAATGGCTTGTACCGCGCTCGGTCGCCAAAAACACCGCCAGCCGTGGCCGCTCGGTCAGCCACGGCCTGCTGCCGAGCGAAGCCAGCACCGGGTCGATGTCAGCTGGCTTGTACTGGCAATAGAGATTGTGAGGCCGATCATACGTGCCCTGGTCGTCATGGTTAGGAATGCCTTCCATGCGGTCCCGATAGCTGAAGCCGGCGACGAAGCTGCCGGCCTTGTCCCGCAGTGCCGCCATCTCCGGTTTTGCCGGCAGACGTTGATCGCCGGAAACCCGGACCAGAACCGCGTCGAGACAGCGCTTGAAGCCGGCCTGGCGGTTTTTCTCGTATTTGCCGTTGACGATGGTCTGAGATTTGTAGAGGTCTTCCAAAGTCGTCGCCACGGCAGGGTCAGCAGCCAGGCAGATGCCGATCAGCCCAATTGCCACCAGCGCAACGCGCGAAAATCGGGTCATAGGCAATCGTCCCGTTCGAAGACCCACCAGAGCTGTGCTGCAACGACGCCGTCCAGTTTTCCAGCATTGCAGCTCGATTTTTAGCACTGGTTCTTGGCCCGGGCCAGAGGTTGCACTGGTATGCTCGCCATTGACGCACCCATGCGCCACGCTTTAGCACTTCAATCCCGGCGGCGCGGGGGAGGGATTCTTTCACGATGGATTTTGGCGGAGGCGACGAGATCCGCTTCGAACATCTGGGCCGGGCCGGCGTCGTCACCTTGACGCGGCCTCAGGCGCTCAATGCCCTGACGCATCGCATGATCAGGGCGCTCGACGCTGCCCTTTCCGCCTGGGAGACCGACCAAGGCGTCGATGTGGTCGTCGTCAAGGCCGAGGGCAGGGCCTTTTCGGCCGGCGGCGATATCCTGCATGTCTATGAGACCGGCCGGGCGGGAAAACCGCCGGTCGAGTTCTTCGCCGACGAATACCGGCTCAACGCCCGCGTCAACAGCTCCAGGAAACCCTATGTCGCCCTGATCGACGGCATCGTCATGGGCGGCGGCGTCGGCATTTCCTTCCACGGCTCGCACCGGGTGATGACCGAAAATGCCCAGTTCGCCATGCCGGAGGTCGGCATCGGCTTTTTCCCCGATGTCGGCGCCAGCCACCTGCTGCCCGATCTCGGCGGTTCCTTCGGCATGTATCTGGCGCTGACCGGCAATCGCATCCGCTATGGCGATGCGCTGTGGTCTGGGCTGGCCACCCACACCATCAAGGCAGAGGACCAGAGCGGCTTCCTCGAACGGCTGACACTGACCGGCGATCCGGAATCGGTGCTGCGTGGCTGCTTCGTCCAGGCAAGGCGAGAGACCGACAGGCAGACGCTGGAGGCGATATCGAGCCATTTTTCGCAACCGTCCCTGAAACACATCATCGACAGCCTGGAGCGTGCGGCGGGCGCCGACGAGTTCGCGGCAAAGACGCTGGCGACGATCCGGACCCGCTCGCCGACCAGCCTGCGCGTCGCCTGGCGCCAGATCAGCGCCGGGCTGACCCTGTCGATGGAAGCATGCATGAAGATGGAGTTCCGCATTCTCAACCGGATGCTTCTCGGCCATGATTTCTACGAAGGCATCCGCGCCGCCATCATCGACAAGGGCTCGAAGCCGCAATGGCGTCCGGCGAGCCTCGATGCGGTCAGCGAGGCCGATGTCGACGCCTATTTCGCTCCGTTGGGCGAAAGGGAGCTCTTGATATGAGCGAGGTGACCTCGAGACGCGTCGTGCTGCAGCCCTCCGGGGTGGAGGTGATCTTCGCCTGGTTCCAGCGCGTCATATCGGGCTACTGCCTGCTGTTCGGCATTCTCTACTGGATCAAGCTGATCGGCTTCTATCCGGGACCGCTGTGGCGTTTCGACCTTATGCCCGTGCACTGGCAGGTGGCCGCGGTGGTGCTGGCCGTGTTCTTTCCCTTCGCCGCCGCCGGCCTGTGGATGCTGGCGTCCTGGGGCCCGGTGATCTGGTTCATTTGCGCGGCCACCGAGACCGTGATGTATGCCGGCTTTCCCGAGCTTTTCGGCCACCGAATGCTCATCGTCATCTCGCATGCGGCGGTGGCGGTGCTCTACATCGTCTTCCGCGTCGTCATCTACCTGCAAAAGCGCCCGGTTCGCCACTAAGCCCTTGAGCACATTGGCGACCTGGCGGCTGCCTGAACTCAGCCCCGAAATCGTTGCCGAAATCTTTAGGTTAATTGTCCTTGCTCGGGTGACCGTTCGTTAAGCCTCTTTCGAAACCTGTTACCGGTAAGCTCTTGTTAGCCCTAGCGTTTAAGTCGAATTTTATGAGTATTCGATAGTGTCGCGATCAAGGTGAAAAACAAAAAATCACCAGGGCGACAAACGAGAGGCAAAGACAATGATCAATTCGCGTCCGGCGGCGAAGACCGCCAACGTATCCGACGATCGCCGCGAGGCTATCCGTTCCCTGTACATGGAATCGCTGCAGCTTGTTGAGCGGCTGCACCGCCGCCTGCTTGATGTCATCAAGGACGAGTTCGACCGCAACGGCCGTTCCGACATCAATGCCATCCAGGCGCTGCTGCTGTTCAACATCGGCAATTCCGAGCTGACCGCCGGCGAGCTGCGCTCGCGTGGCTACTATCTCGGCTCGAACGTTTCCTACAATCTGAAGAAGCTGGTCGATCTCGGCTTCATCAACCACCAGCGCTCGCGCATCGACCGCCGTTCGGTCCGCGTCTCGCTGACCCCGAAGGGCAACGAGGTCGCGGAAGTTGTTGCCGGTCTCTACGAGCGCCATGTCGGATCGATCGAGCAGGTCGGCGGCATCAACACCGACGAGTTCAAGCAGATGAACCGCGCTTTGCAGCGGCTCGACCGCTTCTGGAACGACACCATCGCGTACCGGATGTAAGACATCCGCCGCATCAGATCCGGCCCGCGCCACAGAAGCGCGGCCGCACTATCGACCTTCAGTCAGGGCCGGTGCCGAAAAGCATCGGTCCGTTTCTTTTCGGAATGCCGGCCGGTCGGATTTGAGAGCAAGGCCACGTTGCCGCCATATTCCAATGGAACCGAGAGTGGCAGTGATGCTGTGGTGAAGACCATGCGTTCACCGGCAACCCGTATCGCGCCTCGTGCGTCGTCACACCAAGATGATACGGACCATGGTTGGCTAATTGTTAAGATTGCCAATTTTAGAGTGCGGGCGAGATCGCCCGGTGATCAACGCAGCAAGTGATCGAACTGCTACAAATGTCTGGAACGTCCATGAAAACCAGCCGCCGCTTTTTCCTTTCCGGTGCCTCCGCGCTCGCAGCCGCTGTTGTCGCCGGCGGCGCCAATGCGCAGGATGTGATCGGTGATATCCTGAAATCGTCGGCGCGCGGCAATTGGGATGACCAGTTCGACGCCCGCGCCAGCGAAGGCGGCAAGGTGGCATCGACGCTGCCGATCTTCAGCCCGCAGACCGTCGCCTTCACGGAACAGGCGGTGTCGCAATATCAGAACATCGCCGGGCAGGGTGGCTGGGTAGAGGTTCCCGCGACCAAGAAACTGCAGCTCGGCGTCGATGATCCCGATGTCGTGCCGTTGCGCAAGCGGTTGATGGTCTCTGGCGACCTGTCGCAGAGCGCCGGCGTTTCGACGGCTTTCGATTCCTACGTCGACTCGGCGGTCAAGCGCTTCCAGTTGCGTCACGGCCTGCCGGCTGACGGCGCGATGGGCAAATACACCTACGCGGCGATGAATGTCTCGGCGCAGATCCGGCTTGGCCAGTTGCAGACCAATCTGCAGCGGCTGCGCGAGAAGGCCGGCACGCTGGGCAGCCGCTACGTGCTCGTCGACATCCCGGCGGCGCAGATCGAAGCGGTCGAAAACGACCGCGTCGTGCTTCGCCATACCGCCATCGTCGGCAAGATCGATCGCCAGACGCCGATCGTCAATTCCAAGATCAACGAGATCATCGTCAATCCGTACTGGAACGCGCCGGTCTCGATCGTACGCAAGGACATCATTCCGCTGATGCGGAAGAATCCCGATTATCTGAAGGACAGCCATATCCGCCTGTTCGCGCCGGATGGCAGCGAAGTCGATCCGTTGAACGTGGACTGGTCGACCGACGACGCGGAGAAGTACCGGTTCCGCCAGGATCCGGGTTCGGAAAACGCCATGGCCTCGGTCAAGATCAATTTCCCGAGCCCCGACGGGGTCTACATGCATGACACCCCGCAGCAGAGCCTGTTCGGCAAGATGATGCGCTTCGATTCCTCGGGCTGCGTGCGCGTCCAGAACGTGCGCGACCTCGTCACCTGGATCCTGCGCGACACGCCCGGCTGGGACCGCCAGCATTTCGAGGCGGCGATCAAGACCGGCCAAAACACGCCGATCCAGGTCACCAACCCGGTGCCGGTCCACTTCCTTTATCTCTCGGCTTGGTCGACTGGTCCGGGCGTCGTGCAGTTCCGCGACGACGTCTACGCGCTCGACGGCGCCAACGAGCTGCAGATCACGTCTTCGCTTTAAACTGCTGATTTTTTTATAAAAAAGGCCGCCGATCAGGGCGGCCTTTTCGTTGCTCGGGTTCCCACTGCGTTTTTCGCGGGGAGGCGCGGCTGGACGGATCGGCCGGCTTTGCGCATGGTCGGCGGGAAAGTCTGGAACCGGACCATGGAAGTCGCCGTCTTCATTCTGGTTGTACTCGTCTTCGTCGCGCTTTCCGGCGCGTTGGTCCGCCTGGTGCGGGTGCCGTTGCCGGTGCTGCAAATTGCGATCGGTGCCGCACTCGCCTGGCCGGTGCGCGGCATCCATGTCGAGATCGATCCGGAACTGTTCCTGCTGGTGTTCATTCCGCCGCTGCTGTTCGGCGATGCCTATGGTGCGCCGAAGCGTGAATTGATGGCGCTGCGCGGACCGATCCTCGACCTTGCCATCGGGCTCGTCTTCTTCACCATCGTCGGCTTCGGCTACGCCTTGCACTGGCTGGTGCCGAGCATTCCACTGGTCGTTGCTTTCGCGCTCGCCGCGGTGCTGTCGCCGACCGATGCGGTGGCCGTGTCCTCGATCGTCGACAAGAATGTCGTTCCGGCGCGGCTGATGCACATTCTGGAAGGCGAGTCGCTGCTCAACGATGCGTCGGGCCTCGTGATGTTCCGCTTTGCCGTGGCAGCAGTGCTGACCGGCAGCTTTTCCTTTGCCGCGGCATCGCTGAGTTTCCTCTATGCCGTGGCTGTCGGCATCCTGATCGGCGTGGCGGCGTTGTTCGTCGCCGCCAAGCTGCTGCAATTGCTCAACCGCATCGGCGGCGTGCCGGCCGAGGCGCAGGTGCTGGTGATGATCCTGCTGCCCTTCATCGCCTATCTCGGCGCCGAGCACGTCGGGGCGTCCGGCATCCTGGCGGCGGTCACCGCCGGGCTGCTCACCGGCGGGTCCGGCGTGTTCCGCTTCCTCGGCGTCTCGGCGCGCATGCAGACGATGTCGCTTTGGACGACGCTTTCCTTCGTTTTCAACGGCGCTCTCTTCATCGTGCTCGGGCTGCAGCTTCCCGACATCATCCGCCACGTGCCGCCGGAACTCATGAGCCTGCATCCGATCATCCAGCCGATCGCGACAGTCATCGCGCTGACACTGTGCCTGATCGTCTTGCGCTTCCTGTGGATCTGGGTCGGCGACATCGCGGCCGGCATCGCGGCGCGCCTGGGCAAGCGCAAGGTGGAGCCGTTCGGGATGCGCGTGCGGCTCGCCGGTTCGGTGGCCGGCGTGCGCGGCGCGATCACGCTGGCCGGCCTCCTGTCACTGCCGCTCGCCCTGCCGGACGGCTCGCCGTTTCCGGCGCGCGATCTGGTCATCTTCCTCGCCGCCGGCGTCATCATCTGCTCGCTGGTCTTCGCCAGTCTCGCTCTGCCGACGATCGCCAGGGGGCTGGTCGAACCGGGCGAGGATGTTGGTGCCGCGGAGGAACGCCTGGCGCGTGTCGGCGCCGCCAAGGCGGCAATCGCGCGCATCGAGAGCATTGCCGGGGCGGAGGATGAGGGCGGCGAGGTGCCCGGCGCCAGGCTTGCCGCCGCCGAGAACATCGTCGCAGGGTACCGGCGGCGCATCGCCGCCTCCGATGAAGCCGATGAGGCCCGCGCCGAGGCCCGCGAATCCGGAAGGCTGGAGCTGGAACTGCGGCTCGCCGGCATCGAGGCCGAGCGCGCAGCCGTGCGTGACATGTTTCGCAGCGGCGAGATCAACGACCATGCGTCGCAGGCGCTATTTATCGAGATCACGCTCACCGAGGCCCTGCTGAAAGGCCGCAAGGCGAGGAAATAGCCTCTTGTTGCCTCGCTGGCGCAAACCGGCCAGCAAATTTCGCGCCGCAAACATGGCGGGGGGAAAACAACTGTGTTAATGGCGCCGCGTGCATGTCGCCCAAAAGTGTACAGCGGTTTTGGGGCAACGACATGCATAAGCAAATTGCCCCCGAACCCCGAGGATTTCAGGCCATGGCAACAGCAGCGGCAGTGTCGAACAAATTCGAATCTTTCTTCGAAACCACGCTGGCCGATGCCGATCCGGAGATTTTCGGCGCCATCCGCAACGAACTCGGTCGCCAGCGCCACGAGATCGAGCTGATCGCCTCGGAAAACATTGTTTCCCGCGCTGTACTTGAGGCGCAGGGCTCGATCATGACCAACAAATATGCCGAGGGCTATCCAGGCAAGCGCTATTATGGCGGCTGCCAGTTCGTCGACGTGGCCGAGGAACTGGCGATCGAGCGGGCCAAGAAGCTGTTCGGCTGCAACTTCGCCAACGTCCAGCCGAATTCCGGCAGTCAGATGAACCAGGCCGTCTTCCTGGCGCTCTTGCAGCCCGGTGACACTTTCATGGGCCTCGACCTCAATTCGGGCGGGCATCTGACCCACGGTTCGCCCGTCAACATGAGCGGCAAGTGGTTCAAGGTCGTGTCGTATGGCGTGCGCAAGGACGACCATCTGCTCGACATGGACGCCATAGAGAAGACCGCGCATGAGACCAAGCCGAAGCTGATCCTGGCCGGCGGCACTGCCTATTCGCGCGTCTGGGACTGGAAGCGCTTTCGCGAGATCGCCGATGCGGTCGGCGCCTATCTCATGGTCGACATGGCGCACATTGCTGGCCTGGTCGCCGGTGGCGTGCATCCTTCGCCACTGCCGCACGCGCATGTCGTGACGACCACCACGCATAAATCGCTGCGCGGCCCGCGCGGCGGGATGATCCTGTGCAATGACGAGGACATCGCCAAGAAGATGAACTCGGCGGTGTTCCCCGGCCTGCAGGGCGGCCCGCTGATGCATGTCATCGCCGCCAAGGCGGTCGCCTTCGGCGAAGCGCTCAAGCCGAGCTTCAAGGTCTATGCCGAGAGCGTCGCCGCCAACGCCAAGGCGCTCGCCTCCAGTCTCAAGGAGACCGGTCTCGATATCGTCTCCGGCGGCACCGACAACCATCTGATGCTGGTCGACCTGCGGCCCAAGAACGCCACCGGCAAGCGCGCCGAGGCAGCGCTGGGCCGCGCCAACATCACCTGCAACAAGAACGGCATCCCGTTCGATCCGGAAAAGCCTTTCGTCACCTCCGGCGTGCGTCTCGGCACCCCTGCCGGCACCACCCGCGGCTTCGGCCAGGCCGAGTTCCGAGAGATCGGCAAGCTGATCGCCGAAGTGCTGGATGGTCTCAAGGTCGCCAATTCCGACGAGGGCAATGCGGCTGTCGAAGCGGCGGTCAAGGCCAAGGTCGTGGCGCTGACCGATCGTTTCCCGCTCTATCCCTATCTCGGTTGACCTGACGCGAGGCGTCATCTCTTATCGGCCAGCGGCGCGCCCGCCCATGGTTGGGTGGCGCGCCAAACGGGAGATCCGATGATGCGCAATTTCCGCCTCGCCACCCTTGGGGTCCATGGTTGGCTGGTCGTTTTCGTGACAATGCCCGGCAGTGCCTTCGCGCAGACCCAGCCCGCTCCAAACATACCTGCTACCGGCACCTTCGGCAGATGGGCCACTATCGTCGACGTCCTGGACACGGGCCAGGATGCGCGCAAGACCTGCGTCGCCTCGACCGCTTTCGTCGACAGCGGCGGCTATCCGGGTACGTTGACGCTTTCGATCTCGAATGGTGACGCTTTGCCGCCCGATGCTTACCCGGCGGTGACGATCGCTATCGGCAACAAGGATCTTCCGACCGGCAAGAAGATCGCGGCAAAATTCGGCGATGCCGCCGGTCAGGTTGCCGCAACCGTCTATTCCGACGATTCCGTCGCCGGCCGTCTTGCCTGGATGGTCGAGAACAAGCCAAAGACCAGCCTGGCGTTGCTGCGCACCATGCGCCGTGCGACCACGCTCGACGTGGTCTTCGGCAAACAGCCGGTCGCGACCATCTCGATGGACGGTTTCTCCAAGGCCTACCGCAGCCTTGGCGTGTCCTGCGGCTTCGCGACAGCCGACGTCGCACCTTGAAGCTGCTGTCTGGCAGGCATTACGCAGGCATTCGAGGGAAGCATCGAATGGATATCGTCTGGAAAGGCGTGGTAGGCGGATTGATGACGGCGCTGATCGTCTGGGCGTCCAAGCGTGGAAACGTCTTGCCCGGGATCCTGCCGCTGGCGCCGACCTTTGCCGTCATCGCGTTGCTCGCCGTGGGCGCCAGGGGCGAACCGGGCGGCTTTCGCGATGCCTGCCTCGCCGGCGTCAAGACCATTCCTGCCTATCTCGCTTTCCTTGGCGCCTGCTGGCTGTTCATCGATCGTGTCGACTACCGGCTGCGGCATCGCTATCTGGTTGGTTGCTGCGCTGGCAATCTTCCTCGCGCCTCGCTATCTCTGATGCGGCAGGCCGTCGAAGAGACGGAACTGCTTCAATCCGGCCTGGAAAGGCTCTAAGCCTTTCGCTTCACCAGATTCGCCAACCAAAGGCTTCTCCATGCGCTGTCCCTATTGCCAGTCAGAAGATACGCAGGTGAAGGATTCGCGCCCCGCCGAGGATGGCGCGGCGATCCGCAGGCGGCGCGTCTGCCCCGATTGCGGCGGCCGCTTCACCACCTTCGAGCGCGTGCAGTTGCGCGACCTCGTGGTGGTCAAGAAATCGGGCCGCAAAGTGCCGTTCGACCGCGACAAGCTGCTGCGCTCGGTGGAGATCGCCGTGCGCAAGCGCAATGTCGATCCCGAGCGCATCGACCGCGCGGTGACCGGCATCGTGCGCCAGCTCGAAAGCTCCGGCGAGACGGAGGTTGCTTCGGGGGAAGTCGGCCGGCTGGTCATGGAAGCGCTGAAGTCGCTCGACGATGTCGCCTACGTCCGCTTCGCCTCGGTCTATCGCAATTTTCGCGAGGCCAAGGATTTCCACGAATTGCTGGGCGAACTCAAGGGGGACGAACTCAAGGGGGATGAAATCAAGGGGGACGAAATCAAGGGCGAAGAGGACGTCAGCTGAGCATGACTGCAAGCGAACAGGCCGCCCTTGATCGCCGCTTCATGGCGGCGGCACTCAGACTGTCGCGAAAAAATGCCGGGCGCACCGCGACCAACCCGTCTGTCGGCACGCTGATCGTACGCGATGACGGCAATGGCCCGATGATCGTCGGCACCGGCGTCACCGCTGTCGGCGGCCGCCCGCATGCCGAGACCGAGGCCCTGGCCGAGGCCGGCAAGCTCGCGCGTGGTGCTACCGCTTACGTCACCCTCGAGCCCTGCGCCCACCATGGCCGCACGCCGCCTTGCGCCAATGCGCTGGTCAATGCCGGTGTCGCGCGCGTCGTCGGCGCCGCCAGCGATCCCGATCCGCGGGTGTCCGGCAAGGGCTACACAATCCTGCGTGCCGCCGGTGTCGAGGTGGTCGAGAAGGTGTTGGCGGCGGAAGCCGCCGAGCAGATGGTCGGCTATCTGATTCGATCGTTGAGAAAACGCCCCGAAGTGATTCTCAAGCTTGCGCTTTCCAGCGACGGCAAGATCGGCAGGGAAGGCGAGGGGCAGGTGTCGATCACCGGCGATATCGCGCGTCGCGAAGTCTATCTGATGCGGGCCGAGGCGGACGGCATACTGGTCGGTATCGGTACAGCCCTTGAGGATGATCCGGCCCTGACGGTGCGCTTGCCGGGGCTGGAGAACCGCTCGCCGGTGCGCATCGTGCTCGACCGCCAGATCAGGTTGCCGGAGGCCTCGAAACTGGTGTCGGGCGTGGACCGGGTACCGCTCTATGTCGCCGCTTGCCTGGAGGCCGATCCGCTGCGGCGGGCAGCACTCGAACGCGCAGGCGTGCGCTTCATCGGCACTGAAACACATGAGGGCGGCATCGCTCTGCCGGAACTGCTCGAGGATCTGGCCGCGCTCGGCATGGCAAGCGTGCTGGTCGAGGGCGGCGCCAAGGTGGCGAGCGCGTTCCTCGCCGATGGGCTGGTCGACCGCATCGTCTTGTTCCAGGGGCCGGAAGCGATCGGCGATGACGGCATTGCATCGCCGATCGACGCTGACCATATCCCGGCAGGTTTTCGCAAGTTGCGTGAGATGCGTTTCGGCGAGGACAGCTACGCCGAGTGGATAAGAGACCTTTAGGATCAACACCGATGTTTACCGGAATTGTCACCGATGTCGGCACTGTCGCTTCCGTCAAGCCGCTGAGGGAAGGGGTGGGGTTGCGTATCGACACCGCCTATGACCCTGAGACCATCGCTATCGGCGCCTCGATCTCCTGCGGCGGCGTCTGCCTGACGGTCACGGGCTTGCCCGACAGCGGCTCGAACGCGCGCTGGTTCGAGGTCGAGGCCTGGGAAGAGGCGCTCAGGCTGACGACGGCGATGGGTTGGAAATCGGGTACGCGGATCAATCTGGAACGGGCGCTGAAAATCGGCGACGAACTCGGCGGCCACATCGTTTCGGGCCATGTCGACGGCATGGCCGAGATCATCGAGCGCAAGGATGAGGGCGACGCTGTGCGCTTTACGCTGGAGGCGCCTCGCGACCTAGCGAAGTTCATTGCGCCCAAGGGCTCGGTAGCGCTCGACGGCACCTCGCTCACCGTCAACAAGGTGGAAGGCACGCGCTTCGACGTGCTTTTGATCCACCATTCGCTGACCGTGACCACCTGGGGCGAGCGCAAGGTCGGTGACCGCGTCAATCTCGAGATCGACACCATGGCCCGCTACGCGGCGCGGCTGGTGGAGGCGGCGAAAGAGGGGCTTTGATGACTAAGGACAGAGTGAATTCCCCGCCGGACGAAGCGCTGATGCGTGAGGCGCAGGCCGACATGAACGCCGAGGAGCACGAGTGGCTCGATCTGTCTCCCAACGACAGCAGATTCTTCATTGAGGCCTTGATCAATCCGCGATCGGCGAACGATCGACTGCGCGATACGGTGCGTCGCTACCGTGAGCCTACAGGCGTCTGAGCACTGGAAACCCGATAGGTTCTGCGGACCTTCGGCGTCGCGGGCAATCTTCTGCTTGCGATCAATCCGGCTTCGGCCTAAGTCACCGGCGATCCCCGGAGACTTTTATGGCTGGCACATCCCAACACGGCAAAGCGTTTATCCGTCCGAAGAAGAAGGCACGCGTTCTGATCATCGAAGCGCGCTTTCACGACGGCCTTGCCGACGCGCTGCTCGATGGCGCAACAAGCGCGCTCGATGAAGCGGGCGCGACTTACGACGTCGTCACCGTTCCAGGTTCGCTCGAAATTCCCGCGGTGATTACCTTCGCGCTGGACGGCGCGACGGAAGGTGGCACGAATTATGACGGCTTTGTTGCGCTCGGCTCCATCATTCGCGGCGACACATATCATTTCGACATTGTCGCCAATGAATCCAGCCGCGCGCTCATGGACCTGAGCGTGCAGGACTCGGTCTGCATCGGCAACGGCATCCTCACCACCGAGAACGACGCACAGGCGTGGACACGGGCCAAGCGCTCGGAGGGCGACAAGGGTGGTTTCGCGGCGCGTGCGGCGCTGACCATGATCGCCCTCAAAGAACAACTGGGAGCGCGATCGTGAGCGAACCCGCTTCGCCCGGCCAGCCCGCGGTGCGCCACGCCAACAAGCGCGGTGCTGCCCGTCTGGCCGCCGTACAGGCGCTTTATCAGATGGATGTCGCCGGCAGCGGCGTCTTCGAGATCACCGCCGAATACGAGGCGTTTCGCCTTGGCAAGGAAGTCGACGGTGCGCTCTACCGCGAGGCCGATGCGCAATGGTTTCGCGCCATCTTGGCGGGTGTCGTCGAGAACCAGAAGACCATCGATCCCATCATCCGCCAGGCGCTGACCGAGGACTGGCCGCTGTCGCGGCTCGATTCGACGCTGCGCGCCATCCTGCGCGCTGGCGTCTACGAGCTGATGAAGCGCGAGGATGTTCCCGTCGCCGTCATCGTCTCCGAATATGTCGACATCGCCAAGGCCTTCTACGAGGAAGACGAGCCGAAGCTGGTCAATGCCGTGCTCGACCGTGTGTCACGCCGGGTGCGTGGCGAGGGGCGCGGCAAGGACGCATCATGACGGCAATTGCCGTTGAGGCAGGCAAGGAGGCGCGTCGCACCGCGCTGATCCTCGCCGCTTCGCAGGCGATCATCGGCTCGGCCGCCCCCATCGCCATCTCCATGGGGGCGCTGGCCGGGCAATATCTGCTTGGCCCCGACAAATCATTGGCGACGGCGCCGATCACCGGCTTCAACATTGGCGTGGCGCTCGGCGCGCTGCCCGCAGCGGCCATCATCCGCGGCATGGGCCAGCGCGGCGGCTTCATGACTGGCACGATCGTCACGGCGCTTGGCGGTCTCGTCGCCACGCTTGCGCTTTATCAGGGCAGCTTCTGGCTGTTTGCCTTTGGCTTGCTCACGATCGGTGTCGGTGGTGCCTTCGTCCAGCAGTTCCGCTTCGCCGCCGCCGACAATGCGCCGCCGGAATTCAAGGCGCGCGCCATTTCCTTCGTGCTGGCCGGCGGCATCGTCACCGCCATTCTCGGACCGCAAATCGTCATCTTCACCCGCGAATTGTTGGCGCCTGTGATGTTTGCCGGTTCGTTCATCTCTATCCTGCCGCTGGCCGCGGTCGGCGCCATCATCCTGTCGTTCCTGCGGCTGCCGGCGAAAGCATCCGGTAAGGTGGAGATCACCGACAGCGACGCCAGGCCATTGGCCGAAATCGTCACGCAGCCGCGTTTCGTCGCCGCGCTTTTCTGCGCGGTCGGCAGCTACGCGCTGATGAGCTTCGTCATGACCGGCGCACCGCTGGCCATGGTCGGCTGCGGACTGTCGGAGACCGATGCGACGCTCGGCATCTCCTGGCACGTCATGGCGATGTTCGCGCCGAGTTTCTTCACCGGCTCGCTGATCCATCGCTTCGGTGCCGAGCGCATCGTGGCGACCGGCCTGATCCTGCTCATCGGCTGCGCCATTGTCGCTTTGTCGGGCCTGGCGCTGTGGCAATTCTGGGCGTCGCTGATCCTGCTCGGCCTTGGCTGGAATTTCGGCTTCATCGGCGCAACGGCGATGGTGGCCGCAACCTACCGGTCGTCGGAAAAGGGCAAGGTGCAAGGCTTCCATGACTTCGTCCTGTTCGGCTCCGTCGCCTGCGCCTCGCTGATGTCGGGCATGGTCTACAACGCCTGGGGTTGGGAGATGCTGAACTGGATGATCTTCCCGGTCACCGTTCTGTGCTTCGTGGCACTCGGCACGCTCAAGCTGACAGGCTTGCGCAGAGCCAGCGCTTGACCGCAAATTGCCAAGCGACCTGACACGATGCTGTCAGGATGACTTCGGTCTAAGCCCCGGCTGCCGAATAAAATTATTGCGCTGATCTCCATTCTTATGAAACCGTATGCCCCGACGAAGCGTTTGAGCCATGCTCATATGCGGCCACCGCATTTCGGTTCATAGCAAGGGGTTTTCACGATGTTTTCAGTCAAGGTTCTGGCCGGCGCGGCGTTGGCGCTCGGCGTAACAGTGGCTTCCGCCAGTGCCCAGGTGGTTGTCTCTTCGAAGATCGACACCGAGGGCGGCGTGCTCGGCAACATCGTCCAACTGGTTCTCAACGCCAATAACATCAAGACCACGGATCGCATCCAGCTCGGCGGCACGCCTGTGGTGCGCAAGGCGATCACCGCCGGTGAGATCGATATCTATCCCGAATATACCGGCAACGCCGCCTTCTTCTTCGAGAAGGCCGACGACCCGGTCTGGAAGGATGCCGCCAAGGCCTATGAGACGGCCAAGAAGCTCGACTACGACGCCAACAAGATCGTCTGGCTGTCGCCGTCGCCCGCCAACAACACCTGGGCGATCGCGTTGCGCAAGGAGGTTGCCGAGACCAACAAGCTCGCCACGCTTTCCGACTTCGGTAAATATGTCGCGGGTGGCGGCCAGGTGGTGCTGGCGGCGTCCGCCGAGTTCGTCAATTCGGCGGCAGCACTTCCGGCGTTCCAGACCACCTATGGCTTCACATTGAAGCCGGACCAGTTGATCACCCTCTCGGGCGGCGACACCGCAGCGACCATCGCCGCCGCCGCCAACCAGACCAATGGCGCCAACGCGGCCATGGTCTACGGCACCGATGGTGGCATTGCGCCGTCCGGCCTTGTCGTGCTCGACGATGACAAGGGCGTACAGCCGGTCTACCAGCCGGCGCCGATCATCCGAGAAGCGGTGTTGAAGGAACATCCCGAGATAGAGACGCTGCTGAAGCCTGTCTTCGCCAAGCTCGACCTCGTCACGCTGCAGGAGCTGAACGGCCGCGTGCAGGTCGGCGGCGAGCCGGTCAAGGGTGTCGCCGAGGATTTCCTGAAGAAGAACGGGTTTTTGAAGTAGCCGGCGCACCGAAAGGTGACGTTGGTGCGAGGCGCCCCCCTCTGGCCTGCCGGCCATCTCCCCCTCAAGGGGGGAGATCGGATGTCGCGCCGGCTTTCGCCAATCTCCGAGGCCGGAGAAAGAAGCGGGACGCAGGGGCTGCCAATCTCCCCCCTTGAGGGGGAGATGGCCGGCAGGCCAGAGGGGGGCGCCTCGCACGGAACTCTCCACCCCGCAACGGCATTCCGCTCGGGGCACATCGCACTGCATGGCCACGCGCCATGACTATCCGCTTCGACAAGCTCGGCGTGGTCATTGCCGCGATATCAGCCTACGCGGCTTTTGCCGCGCCCTTTGCCACGTTCCGCGCCAACCGCATCGTCCCCGGCCAGGCGCGCTCGATTCTCGAGGCACTGCCGCCGACGACCGGGGCGCTGCTGCTTGCCATCATCGTCGCCGCGGCACTTGTCGCGCTGTTCAAGACGCCGCTTGTGCTGCGCCTTGCCGCCAGCGTGGTGGCGCTTGCCGCGCTCGCGCTGCTGATCGGCGTCGGCGGTACTTTTCTCACCCCGGCGGGCAATACCTTTGCGAGAATTTCGCCGGCTTCCGGTTTCTGGATCCTCATTTTTGCTTTCACGCTTTTGCTCGCCGATGTGCTGACCCGGCTGAACCTGTCGCCATTGGCACGGGTTGGCGTGCTCGTGGTCGCGGCTTTGGCGATCGGGCTGCTGTTGATTTCGGGAAGCTGGGACAATCTGTCGATCCTCAAGGAATACGCCAACCGTGCCGACAGTTTCTGGGCCGAAGGCTCCAAGCACGTGACGCTGGCGCTCGGTTCGCTGGCTGCCGCGGCGATCGTCGGTCTGCCGCTCGGCATTCTCTGCCATCGCGTCGAAAAGCTGCGCGACGGCGTGCTCAACGTGCTCAACATCATCCAGACCATTCCCTCGATCGCGCTGTTCGGCCTGCTGATCGCGCCGCTCGGCTGGGTTGCCACGTATGTGCCGGGAGCTGCCGCGCTCGGCATTCGCGGCATCGGCACGGCGCCGGCTTTCGTCGCGCTGTTCCTCTATTCGCTGCTGCCGGTTGTGGCCAACACCGTGGTCGGTCTCGCCGGCGTGCCGCGGGCCGCCAACGACGCGGCGCGCGGCATGGGCATGACCGACCGACAGCGCCTGTTCGGCGTCGAGTTTCCGCTGGCCTTTCCTGTCATCCTCACCGGCATCCGCATCGTTCTGGTGCAGAACATCGGCCTCGCCACCATTGCCGCGCTTATCGGGGGCGGCGGTTTTGGCGTGTTCGTCTTCCAGGGCGTCGGCCAGACGGCGATGGACCTTGTGTTGCTCGGCGCCGTGCCGACGGTCGCTCTCGCCTTTGCCGCCGCCATCATCCTCGACGCGGTGATCGAAATGACTGCCACCAAGCGCAGGGTTGAAACGGCATGATCGAGATCGAAGGCATTACCAAGCGCTATGACACGACAACGGTGGTCGACGACGTTTCGATGGTCATCGAGCCACGCACCATCGCCGTCATCGTCGGCACCTCCGGTTCCGGCAAGACGACGCTGCTGCGCATGATCAACCGGCTGGTCGAGCCGACCTCGGGCATCATCAAGCTCGATGGCGCCGACAATCGTTCGCTGCCTGGCTACGAACTGCGCCGCAGCATCGGCTACGCCATCCAGGGCCACGGCCTGTTTCCGCATCGCACGGTGGCGCAGAACATCGCCACCGTGCCGGTGCTGCTCGGCTGGGACAAGGCCCGCATCAAGGCCCGCGTCGACGAACTGATGACACTCTATCAGCTCGATCCCGAATCCTTCGGGCCGCGCTACCCGCACGAACTGTCCGGCGGCCAGCAGCAGCGCGTCGGCGTTGCCCGCGCGCTAGCCGCCGAGCCCAACGTGCTGTTGATGGACGAGCCGTTCGGCGCGCTCGACCCGATCATCCGCACCAAGGCGCAGGAGGATCTGCTGGCGATCCAGAAGCGCTTCGGCACCACCATCATCCTCGTCACCCACGACATGGAAGAGGCCGTGCACATGGGCGACAAGATCGCGGTCATGGATGCCGGCAAGCTTGTGCAATACGCCAAGCCCGCCGAGATCCTGGCGAGGCCGGCAAGCGCCTTTGTCGAGACCCTGGTCGGCGCCAGCGAGCGGCCATTCCGGTTGCTGTCGCTCGGCCGCGTCCGCGATGCCGTTGAGAAGGGCACCGCCGAAGGCGAAGCGATCCCCGGCGACGCCAGCCAGCGCGATGCGCTGGCTGAATTGTTGTGGTCGGGCCGGCCGGCGCTGCCGGTCACAGGCGCCGACGGCAAGCCGCTTGGCCGTGTCACGGTCGACGGTCTGGTGAAACGCGCGGCGAGGCCGGCATGAAGGCCTGGCTTCCATCACTGCTCAGGCTTGCCTTGGTGGTGCTGCTCGTTGCCTTCGTCACCAATCCCGGCTGGTTCGAGCCGCTGCTGAAGCCGCTGACAGAGAACAATGCGCCGGTGATCTACAACCAGGGCAGCCTGCTGACGCTGACATTGCTGCATTTGCGCACTGTCCTGATCGCCACCGTGGCCGCGACCATCGTCGCTGTGGCGCTTGCCATCCTGGTCACAAGGCCGGCCGGCGCCGAATTCCTGCCGCTGTCGCGCAGCCTGGTCAACATCGGCCAGACCTTTCCACCGGTGGCGGTGCTGGCACTCGCCGTGCCGGCGGTCGGCTTCGGTGAGAAGCCGACGCTGATCGCCCTGTTTCTCTACGGCCTGCTGCCGATTTTCGAGAATGCGCTGACCGGCCTGACGACGCTGCCGGCCAATGTGGTCGAGGCGGCGCGCGGTGCCGGCATGACCGGTTGGCAACGGCTCACCAAAGTCGAACTGCCGCTCAGCGCCCCGATCATTCTCGGCGGCATCAGGCTGTCGGTTGTGATCAGCCTTGCCACCGCCACCATCGGCTCGACGGTGGCCGCCAGGACGCTCGGCGAAGTGATCATCGCCGGGCTGTTGTCCAACAATCTTGCCTTTATCCTGCAGGGCGGCCTGATCGTGGCGGCCCTTGCCGTGCTGATCTATGACGGTCTGTCGGCGATCGAGCGCTACACGGCACGACGCATGGGCCGGGAGGCAGAGTAGTCGGTTCAGATTTCATCTTCGCCAATGTCCGCCATCCTTAGAAGATGGCGCAAAAGGCCAGTCTTGAGCGGCTTATTGCCGTGTATCGGAATCGAGAGACGTACAACGCTTCCCTGCTTTCCGTAGATATGATGGCTTCCGGCGACGCGCAGAAGCTCCCAACCACGTCGCTCAACTGTCCGCGAGAGTTCCTTGCCGGAGATGGACTTCAAACTGCGACTTCCACGATCCTGCCGGGTTCCGAAGTCAACGACGACGGAAGGTCGACTGAAAGACAGCCCTCGATGGCTTCGCGTAGATTTGCCAACAGCTCGTCCAGGGTTTCTCCCTGCGTTGCGCAGCCTGGAATGGCGGGGACTTCGGCCCAGAATCCACCTTCTTCGGCTTCGTGGACAATAGCTTTGAATTTCATCGATCAACTCCTGTCTTGGTCCAGAAGATATGCTCGCGATGAACATTTGCAAAGCAGGGGTCGTGCGGCCTACCCGGCAGCGTGGGTTTGGATCAGCCCGAGTGTCCGTCCTTATCTCCGGCAACCAGCCGAAAATCGTCCTCATTCAATCGATCTAATTCAACAATGACGCCGATAGAAATGCCGCCGCTCTCCACTTTTGGGCGAAAGCCGGGCAAAAACCGAACAATATCTTGACGTTCGCAGCCCTGTTTCGCATACACCGCTGCGAAGAGGCGGATTCCGTGCTCGGAATCCGGTCTTTGTCTCAACGGCCCAGGGAGGGGTTCTTTTGGGCCATCAATCGAGGAAAATCCGGCAATGACAATTATTTCCGCCGTCATCGCCTGCGGCCTGCTTTCAATCCTTTACGCCATCTGGGCGACACGTTCGGTCCTTGCGGCCGATCAGGGCAATGCACGCATGCAGGAAATCTCCGCGGCCATCCGCGAGGGCGCACAAGCCTATCTGGCGCGTCAGTACACCACCATCGCCATCGTTGGCGTCGTCGTCCTCCTGCTCGCCTGGTGGTTGCTGTCCATCACCGCCGCGGTCGGCTTCCTGATCGGTGCCGTGCTTTCGGGCGCCGCCGGCTTCATCGGCATGCATGTCTCCGTTCGAGCCAACGTTCGCACGGCGCAGGCCGCATCAAACAGCCTCGCCGCCGGCCTCGACATCGCGTTCAAGTCGGGCGCTATCACCGGCATGCTGGTTGCTGGCCTGGCCTTGCTCGGCGTGTCGATCTACTACCTTGTCCTGACCCAATTCTTGGGCCTTCAGCCCAATGACCGCATCGTCATCGACTCGCTGGTCTCGCTCGGCTTCGGCGCATCGCTGATCTCGATCTTCGCCCGTCTCGGCGGCGGCATCTTCACCAAGGGCGCGGATGTCGGCGGCGATCTCGTCGGCAAGGTCGAAGCCGGTATCCCGGAAGATGATCCGCGCAACCCTGCCACCATCGCCGACAATGTCGGCGACAATGTCGGCGACTGCGCCGGCATGGCCGCCGACCTGTTCGAAACCTATGCGGTGACGGTCGTCGCCACCATGGTTCTCGCCGCCATCTTCTTCGGCGGCACCGCCGTTCTCGGTGCGGCGATGCTCTATCCGCTCGCCATCTGCGGCGCCTGCATCCTGACCTCGATCGTCGGCACCTTCTTCGTCAAGCTCGGCTCGAACGGCTCGATCATGGGCGCGCTCTACAAAGGCCTGATCGTCACCGGCCTGTTGTCCATCGTCGGCCTCGGCGTCGCGACTTCGGTCACGTTGGGCTGGGGTGAGATCGGCACGGTCGCCGGCATGGTCATCACCGGCAAGAACCTGTTCATCTGCGGCCTGATCGGCCTCGTGGTGACCGGTCTCATCGTCGTGATCACCGAGTATTACACCGGCACCAACAAGCGCCCGGTGAACTCCATCGCCCAGGCGTCGGTCACCGGTCACGGCACAAACGTCATCCAGGGCCTTGCGGTCTCGCTGGAATCGACGGCACTTCCGGCGATCGTCATCGTCGGCGGCATCATCTCGACCTATCAGCTCGCCGGCCTCTTCGGCACGGCGATCGCCGTCACGACGATGCTCGGCCTTGCCGGCATGATCGTTGCGCTCGACGCCTTCGGCCCGGTCACCGACAATGCCGGCGGCATTGCCGAAATGGCCGGCCTGCCCAAGGAAGTGCGCCACTCCACCGACGCGCTCGACGCGGTCGGCAACACCACCAAGGCGGTGACCAAGGGCTATGCCATCGGTTCGGCCGGTCTCGGCGCACTGGTGCTGTTTGCCGCTTACTCGAACGACCTGAAGTTCTTTGCCGCCAATGGCGACAAATATCCCTACTTCCAAGGCATGGGCGAGATCTCCTTCGATCTCTCCAACCCCTATGTCGTCGCCGGCCTGATCTTCGGTGGCCTGATCCCCTATCTCTTCGGCGGCATCGCCATGACGGCCGTCGGCCGTGCGGCGGGCGCCATCGTCGAGGAGGTGCGCAAGCAGTTCCGCGAGGATCCGGGCATCATGGCCGGCACCTCCAAGCCGAACTACGCCCGCGCGGTCGACCTTCTGACCAAGGCGGCAATTCGCGAGATGATCATCCCGTCGCTGCTGCCGGTGCTGGCGCCGCTCGTCGTCTATTTCGGCGTGCTGCTGATCTCGGGCTCGAAGGCGTCCGCCTTTGCGGCGCTGGGCGCTTCGCTGCTCGGCGTCATCGTCAACGGCCTGTTCGTCGCCATCTCGATGACCTCTGGCGGTGGCGCCTGGGACAACGCCAAGAAGTCCTTCGAAGACGGCTTTGTCGACAAGGACGGCGTCAAGCATCGCAAGGGTTCCGAAGCGCACAAGGCTTCGGTGACCGGCGACACGGTAGGCGACCCCTACAAGGACACCGCTGGTCCGGCGGTCAACCCGGCGATCAAGATCACCAACATCGTGGCGCTCCTGCTGCTGGCCGTGCTCGCGCACGGCTGATCGAGGAGCATTGCTGGAAACAAAACCCGCGGGAGCGATCCCGCGGGTTTTTTGTTGAATGATAACGACGTCGTTCCTTCAGCGCTTCTCTTGCCGGCCCCCCGATTTTGTGAGCAAGCGTACGACGGCCTCGCCTTGAACGCGGCCATAACAAAAACCCGCAGGATCGCTCCCGCGGGTTTTTGGTCGCCTGAGATGTTGCTGCTTTCCCGGAGGGAACTCAGAGTCAGAAGATCAGGGAGTGCCGCCGCCGGGAATGCCAGGGGCCAGCTTGCTGGCGCCGTTGATGATCTGGCTGAGGAAGTTCTGGTCCTTGCCGCCGGTCGGTGTGGTGCGCGAGACGAAGTCGAACATCTTGCCGTCCTTCAAGCCGTAGTTGGCGATCTGGGTGACACGACTGTCAGCGCCGAAATAGACCGCCAGCACATGCTGGTCGATGAGCCTCGGCTTGTCGAATGCGACGTAGCGCTTGCGCGTCTGCGAAATGTAGTAGAACGCCTCATTGTCGAAGGTCGCCGTCGTCGACGGCGTGCCGAGCGCCAGCAGCACCTGCTCGCGGCTGGAGCCGACGGGCACCGAATCGATTGCCTGCTGGTCGATGACATACCCTTGCGTCAGCGTCTCGCTCGGGCTGAGGTCACCGATGATCTTGTTGGTGTGGCACGCGGACAGCGCCGAAACAATCACCAGCATTGAAATCGCGCCAGCGGGCCTGGACGAGAAGGTCTTGAAATTCAGCGCGCGCAACAACAACTCCATTAGCTGGCCGCAACTTGCGCTGGGCCGCGAAACCGGTAAACCAGCTTGCTTGCCGATGCAACAAGGCCACTTCAACAAACGGTCCCCAGGAGACCATCCCCAATGTTCCAGCGCTTTTTTGGCCGCGAACGCCACGCCAACCGCGCTATCACCGAGGCGCTTTACGCACAAATCGTGGCGGCGGCGCGGCAGACTGTGTTTTATTCCCATTGGAATGTGCCGGACACGCCGCTCGGCCGTTTCGAGATGGTGTCGCTGCACATGTTCCTTTTCCAGCACCGGTTGCGCGGTGAGGGCGGCGTGGCGCAAGAGGTCGCCCAGGTGCTGATCGACGAGTTCTTCCTCGACGTCGACCATTCGCTGCGGGAATTGGGCGTTGGTGACGTTGGTGTGCCCAAACGCATGAAAAAGCTGGCAAAGATGTTTTATGGCCGAACCGCCGCTTATGACGATGCCCTGGAAAGAAATGACCATGACGGGCTCACCGCGGCCCTTGCCCGCAATGTCAGGCCCGACGCCGGCGCCTGGCCGGAAGCATCGCTGCTAGCCGCGTATGTCACCGACGCTTGCAGTCAGCTGGCCGCGCAACCATCCGAATCGATTGTCGCCGGCACGCTGGCGTTTCCCGTCGCCAAGGGAGGTTGAACAATGAAGCACGTTGACCCGCAAAGCCCGGTATCGTTCCGCGCAAACGTCACTCGCCTGCCGCAGAAGGGTCTGCCGGTGGTTATCGAGGCCGATGCCGCACAGCGTGCGGCGCTGGCCGAGGAGCACGGGCTGATTTCGGTCGAAGCCTATCGCGCCGAACTCCTGGTGGCGTCATGGAAGCGCAATGGCGTGAAGATCAGCGGTCGCGTCGAAGCCGATATCACCCAGGCCTGCATCGTCACGCTCGATCCTGTCGAGGCGCATATCGACGAACCGGTCGAAGCGCTGTTGCTGCCCGAGGACTCCAAGCTTGGACGGCAGGGTTTCGATGGCGGCGGCGAGATCCTGCTCGACGCGGAAGGCCCTGACAGTCCCGAAACATTTTCCGGTGACACGATCGATGTCGGGGCACTTGCCGAACAGTACTTCGGACTGGCCATCGACCCTTATCCGCGCAAGCAGGGCGCCTCGCTGAATGCCGGCGGCGAGGCCGAAGCGGCGGAGAATGAATTTCAGCAAAAACTGCGATCCTTGCTGGGAAAATCCTGAGAACCTCGCCCGCGACGGAAAAGTCGGTTGTGCGGCAGCCCAAAACCGTTATTTTCGCCGAACCTTCGCGGTCGCTAAAGCGACCTGCCGCCTAACAGTGAGATAAATACCGAGTGATCAGGATTTCCATCGATGCCATGGGCGGCGATCACGGGCCAGCCGTGGTCATTCCGGCGCTCATGACGGTCGCGACCCGCCGTCCCGACATCCGCTTCGTCATCTACGGGCGTGAGGAGGTTGTGCGCCCGGAACTCGCCAAGTTTCCCAAGCTCGCCGAGGTCAGCGAGTTCTTCCATTGCGAAATCGCGGTCAGGATGGACGACAAGCCGAGCCAGGCGCTGCGCCACGGCCGCTGGAAGTCGTCGATGTGGAAGGCCGTCGAAGCGGTCAAGACTGGCGCTGCGGACGCCTGCATTTCCGCCGGCAACACCGGCGCGCTGATGGCGATGTCGAAATTCTGCCTGCGCACCATGGCAACCATCGAGCGCCCGGCGATCGCGGCCCTGTGGCCGACATTGCGCGGCGAAAGCGTGGTGCTGGACGTCGGTGCCACCATCGGCGCCGATGCGCACCAGCTGATCGACTTTGCCATTCTGGGCACCGGCATGGCGCGCTCGGTCTTCGGCGTCGCCCGGCCTAGCGTCGGGCTGCTCAATGTCGGGGTTGAGGAGATCAAGGGCCAGGAAGAGGTCAAGGAAGCCGGGCGCATGCTGCGCGAAGCCAACATGGCCTCGATGAACTATCACGGTTTCGTCGAAGGCGACGACATCGGCAAGGGGGTGGTCGACGTCGTCGTCACCGAAGGCTTTGCCGGCAACATCGCGCTGAAGACGGCGGAAGGCACGGTGCGCCAGATCGGTGGCTATCTGCGCGCGGCAATGAGCCGGACGCTGATGGCCAGGATCGGCTATATCTTCGCCAAGGGCGCTTTCGATCGCCTGCGCGAAAAGATGGATGTCGGTCGCTCCAATGGCGGTGTCTTCCTGGGACTGAACGGCATCGTGGTGAAAAGCCATGGTGGGGCTGATTCGGACGGCTTCGCCGCGGCGATCGAGCTTGGCTATGATATGGTGCGCAACAATCTGCTCGACCGCATCGAGGCCGACCTCGACCTGTTCCATGCGCGCAACCCGCATGCCCAGGCAAACAGGAAATCCGACGTCGTTACCGACGCAAAGGAATAGGAAAGAACTTTGATCAGATCAGTCGTGCGCGGCATGGGCGCCGCGCTGCCCCGCCGAATCATGAAGAATGCCGATTTCGAAGGCATGGTCGAGACATCCGACGAGTGGATCGCCCAGCGCACCGGCATTCGCCAGCGCCATATTGCTGGTGATGACGAGACGACGGCTTCGCTGGGGGAGGCGGCGGCGCGCGCCGCGCTTGCCAATGCGGGTCTCACGCCCGCCGACCTCGATCTGATCGTACTGGCGACCTCGACGCCCAACAACACATTCCCGGCCACCGCCGTCGAGATCCAGAACCGGCTCGGCATGCATCACGGTTTTGCCTTCGACCTGCAGGCGGTTTGCTCCGGCTTCGTCTACGCCGTGGCCACCGCCGACCTCTACATCCGCGGCGGCCTGGCCAAGCGGGTCCTGGTCATCGGCTCGGAAACATTCTCGCGCATCCTCGACTGGAGCGACCGCTCGACCTGCGTGCTGTTCGGCGACGGCGCCGGCGCCTTGATCCTGGAAGCAGGCGAGGGCGTGGGCACGATCGCCGACAATGGCGTTCTGGCGGCCAGCCTGCGCTCCGACGGGGCGCACAAGGACAAGCTTTTCGTCGACGGCGGGCCGTCGACCACGGGCACGGTCGGCCATCTCCGGATGGAGGGCCGCGAAGTCTTCAAGCATGCGGTGGGCATGATCACCGACGTCATCGAGGCGACGTTCTCGCAAGCTGGTATATCAGCCGATGATCTCGACTGGTTCGTGCCGCACCAGGCCAATAAACGAATTATTGACGCTTCCGCCAAGAAGCTCGGGATAGCCGAACAAAAGGTGGTGGTTACGGTCGATTTGCACGGTAACACCTCGGCTGCTTCCGTGCCGTTGGCGCTTTCGGTAGCCGTCGCCGACGGCCGCATCAAGAAGGGCGATCTCGTGCTTCTGGAAGCCATGGGTGGCGGCTTCACCTGGGGTGCAGTCCTGGTTCGCTGGTAAGTGCCAAACGGTCCGGTTTCGGTCCTTGACCTTGCCGGATCAATTACTTAGGCTCTGCCGTTGTTGTGCCGAATTTTGTGTTTTGAACTGATGGGACGGTCGGATGGGGGGAAAGACACTTACGCGCGCCGACCTTGCCGAGGCAGTTTACCGGAAGGTCGGCCTGTCGCGCACTGAATCGGCCGAACTCGTCGAAGCGGTGCTGGACGAAATCTGCGAAGCGATCGTTCGTGGCGAGACGGTGAAGCTGTCGTCCTTCGCGACATTCCACGTCCGCTCCAAGAATGAGCGTATCGGCCGCAATCCCAAGACCGGCGAAGAAGTGCCGATCCTGCCGCGCCGGGTGATGACCTTCAAGTCGTCGAACGTGCTGAAGAGCCGTATCTTGCGCTCCCACCAAAGCGGCAAGGCCAAAAGCGGCAAGTAGCCACAATGCGTGGTTGAAAACCGCCGCCGCCATGACGCCGGGCTTGAATATTGCTTCATAAACCGCTGAAATAAGACCCGATTCGGCAGGATAAGCCGGATCATCGTCCAGCGTGAGGATTCGCCCATGGACAAGAGCCCCGACGCCTTTCGTACCATCAGCGAGGTCGCCGAAGATCTCGATCTGCCGCAGCATGTGCTGCGTTTCTGGGAAACGCGTTTCACCCAGATCAAGCCGATGAAGCGCGGCGGCGGCCGTCGTTACTACCGGCCGCAGGATGTCGAACTGATCAAGGGCATCCGCCACATGCTCTACGACCAGGGTTACACCATCAAGGGCGTGCAGAAGCTGTTGCGCGAGAACGGCAATCATTTCCTGGTCGCCATCGGCAGTGGCGACATGGCCGCGGTCGAGGCGATCTCGCAGCGAAAGCAGGCCGATCAAGTGCCGTTGACGCCCGCGGCCCAGCCGCGCGGCATGGACGACGAACTGGTTGGCCAGCCGCGCGTCAAACCCAGCCGCCGCTTTTTCGGTCTGGGCAAGGGCGACGAGGACGGTCCGGTGCAGCCGGACGCGTCGAAACTCTCGCGCGACAATCGCGCGCTGTTGCAAGAGGCGCTGTTCGATCTCCTGGAATGCAAGCGTCTGCTTGACCAGGTGCGCTGACCGAAGCGACATCGATATTTCGAAAACCGGAACCCGTCTTCCGGTGAGGCGTTACGCTTCCTTCTGCAAATGAAGGAAACGCATCATGGCATTTTCGACCCTCTCGGATACTGATCTCGACAGGCAGGTCGCGGCTCTTACCAAGGAATTGGCCAGCTTGAAGAGGGCCGTGGCCAGGCGAGGCGGCGCCTACTACGAAGACAGTCGCGATGCCGCGCTCGACACCTATTCCGACCTTGCCGAGCGTCTGCGCGATGCCATGCCGGCAATCCGCAGACAGGGCAGGGTGATCGAGAAGTCGGCCCGCGACCATCCGGCGGCGACCGCCGCGGTTGGCCTTGTGGTGCTCGGTCTCGTTATCAGTCTGCTGTTCAGCCGGCGCTGAGGAAAAGCTTTCGTCGGTTGCGTCGAATCCTGACGCTGTCGTTCGACGAACTTGGCGCACCCCGATTGTGTCGAGCCTCACCGCAGTACCAAAAGGAGACCAGCCTTGAACAAGAAGCCAAGGCCGGTCTTCTTGTTGGCAGTTCGCTATGCCTAGATCTTCTTCACGTGGTCGTGGTGGTGGTGGTGGTGGTAATGATGGCGGTGATGAACGGGGTGGTAATGGCGATGATGGTGACGATGATGTCTTGCCATCGGGGCCGCATCCGCGCTCGTCGCGCCGATCACCGGCACCGTGAAAGCAAGTGCAACTGCAAGCCCGAGGGCCGAGAGGAGGGACTTCTTCATGGATCGTTTCCTTTTTAGCAGGTCATCGGGTCGGTGATCCGATTGCTGCGAATGGGATTACGCTCCTGAATTTTTTCGTCAGTATTTCCCGATTGTAGAATTTTGTTTCGGGACTGTTTCTGCGGAATCCGGGCAGTCGCCATCATCATCGCCAGGGCCGAAACGCCGCGCCTTTCCGGCTGTTTGCCTACATCGGCGGGACCACGCCATTGTTTCCCACCACGACGCGGCTGGTGCTCAGCGTACCGTCCGCCTCGCGCTGAGCGGTCACGAAGACCGTAGCGCCCGGCTTGAGGTCGGTCGGTGTGGCGGGCGCGAAGGTCACGACAGGCGTGGTGTCGGGGATCGAAATCTTCTTCGTCTGCCCATTGTCATAGGTCAGCGTGACGGCTCGACCGCTTATGTCGGTGACGTCGGCGACGGTGCCGTTGGTCATCCGGCTGTTTGGCTGCAGGTCCCAGGGACGATCACCCTCGCCAGTGCCTTTCAAGGCGGCCGGGAAGACCACCACCTCCAGGGCGCCACTGCCGCCATCCGCTTTCGAGACCGAGGCGATGCCGAGGAAATCGCCCTGCTTGATGTCCTTCACGGATGCGCTGGCGACGCCTGATATCTTCCAGTCCGCATTAAGCTTGATCGCATCGGTGTCACCCTGGCGGGTTTTCACGGTGAGCAACGTGGGCTCGAAGCTGACCACGGTGCCGCGCACGCGCAGCGTGTCGGCCGCCTGAGCGCCGCCCACAGTGGCAATGGAAAGGGTGGAAATCGTGCCGAGCACGAGCATGAGTGTCTTCAAGTTCATCGCAGAGATCCTTCCGAGAACGGGCTGGCTGGAACCAGATGGTTTTCACGCCAGCGCATCAGAACTACGAACAGGTGGGCCGAAACCACCGAGCAAAAAGGTGCTCGGGTGTTCAAAAGAACTTGATGCGGCCGATGTGTGCGAGACAGCCGCACGTGCCTGTGGTTCACGATCCCGTGACGGTCAGATTGGCTCTTGGCAAATCGCCGGCGAGCGGGCATCTTCCCGATCGTCTCAGGCAACACTCCACATTTGATCAAACTCTTTCAGTCATGGAGTTGCCAATGCCCCATAATGCAAAAAACGAAGCCCCCTCCGAACCGGCAGCCAACGGAAGCGGGCCTGATTACAGCACCCTCAGAGCGATGCGGGAGACCCGCGGCTACAGTCTGGAAAAGCTTTCCCTGACATGCGGTCTGGCGGTCGACGAGATTGAGGATATCGAGAACGGCCGGATAACGGACCCGTCGAAAGTGCGTCGTATTGTGTCCGCGCTTCGACTTCCCCAGGAGGCCCTGATCACCCCGGCTGGGCCGACGCCGGCGGCGCAAGGTCGATCCCTCGCATAAATCCGCACCAGGCATGCCCGACAACCCGCCAAGACACCCTTGGCGGGTTTGTCTTTGGTGGTGCCGCAGCCTCTCTGCCTCGGCCTGGGGCTTGCCGATTTGTGTGTCGCGCGTGTTTATACGCGCGGCGGCCAGAATCTGCTGAAATCACTTTGCCGTCCATCAAGTTTGAATCATGGGTTTGACGATGAGCCTGGAATCCGTTCGTGCCTTCTTCGCCGCTCACGCACCCGACATCGATGTCATCGTCACGGAAGCGAGCTCGGCGACGGTGACCCTGGCGGCTGAGGCGCATGGCGTTCTGCCGGCACAGATCGCCAAGACGATCAGCCTGCGAGTCGGCGACCGCACCATGCTGGTGGTGACCAGCGGCATCGCCCGGCTGGACAACCGCAAGTTCAAGGACCAGTTCGGCGGCAAGCCGCGCATGCTCGACGCCGCGGAGGTGGTCGAGGCGACGAGCCACCCGGTCGGCGGCGTCTGCCCATTCGGCCTGCCGGCACCGCTGCCGGTCTTCTGCGACATATCGCTGCGCGAATTCGACGAGGTCGTGCCCGCGGCTGGCGCCACCAACGCCGCGGTGCGGATCGCGCCACAGCGCTTGGTTGAGATCACCGACGCTGAGTGGGTCGATGTGTGCCAAGGGTAGAGGTGCGGCCATCCCGGAGTTCAAGCAAGACGGGGGGCACGTTCCGGGATCTTGCCCCGATCCGAGATTTGGCCGGTCTGACCGGGGCGTCTGGAAAGGCGGACTTCGGGGGCAAGTCCTTGCTTTAAATGGTCGGAGTGGCCGGATTCGAACCGACGACCCCTTGACCCCCAGTCAAGTGCGCTACCGGGCTGCGCTACACTCCGGACCGCGGAAAGCCCTATATTCTCAAGGGTTCCGGCGCAAGAGCAAAAAGGCATGCTAAGAACATAACGGAACCGAAGAGCAGCGAAACGCAGGCAACGGCACATTTTTCCCCACGGAAAGTCCCACGGGTGTTCGTGAGTCGTTCTGTGGATAACTCAGCGGAGCCAATCCGCTCCGACAATGTGCCGGACGGTAGCGTTGGGAGTTAATGCTAGTGTCTCCGCGCTGTAATGCACATAGCCTGCTGGCCGTTAGCGGAAACGGAGAACGAACTGCTCGGCGGGTAAATCGAAGGCGGCCTTTTCATGTTTGATGCGCTCGATGGGCCAGTCCCACCAACGAATTTTCAGCATGGCCGCGATAGTGTCCTCGGAGAAACGATATTTGATAACCCGCGCCGGGTTGCCGGCTACTATCGCGTAGGGTGGCACATCCTTCGTGACCACGCTGCATGCCGCAACAACGGCGCCATCGCCAATAGTGACGCCCGACATGATTGTCGCCCGCGCCCCCACCCAGACGTCGTTCCCGATGACAATCGGACCTTTAGTCCGAAGATACTCCATCGACGTCTTGGTTCCGAGGATCTGGTCCTGCAAACCGAAGTTTGACGCGGTCTCTGTTGGATGATTGGCCTGGCAGATGAATATAACTTCCCGCGCGAAGGCACAAAATGCGCCTATGGTCACCGGCGATTCGTCAGAGGGGAAGAGGAAAGACTTGCTAGGAAGGTCATGCGTGTATCGCCCCAGCTTTACACACGGAGGCACGGGTTTTGCCCAGAGGAGACCTCTCTCCCGTAGCCATTCGGTTAACTTCGACATGCATGCCCCCCGTTTAGTGGTCCGTCCGGCAAGTGAATAGCGTTTGAAGAAGCACCTGGATAGACCACGTTGCCAGAGGCGAGCGGACAAGCGGCATCCGGAAGAACACCTGTGGCGAAACGACTTCGATCGGCTGATCAGGGCAGACCGCTACCTTCTGACAGAGGCAGGACTGAAGATCGCAATGCGGCGCGCCGTGCCGAAGGCCAGCGTGAAGAACTTCACTTCCGCGATACCTAGCCTACCGCCGCCACTCACGTGCTGCGTAAGAGCAACCTGAAGGTCATCCAGCAGCTCCTCGGTTGCGAGGACATCAAGACGAGGGTGCGGATGAGCGCCGCAAGGCAGGCCGCAACAGCCGCTGATGGCGGTATTCCAGCGCGATGGCGCCCCAGATCAGGCCGAGCAGCAGGTAGACGTGGCGCCAGTGGTCGATGTCGATGAAGGTGCCGAGCCCGATATTGCCGATGAAGGCGACATAGGCGCACAGGAGATAGGGCTGCCACGGCCGGTCGCGCAGCAGGATGCGGAAGCCGGCTGCTATCGTCCAGGCAACGAGCGCGAGGAACGACACGAAGCCGAGCCAGCCATAGTCCATCAGCATCTTCAGCCAGATGTCGTGGGTGTCTTCTCCAAAAATCGTGCCGAACACCAGCGGGCCGATGCCGAACGGATGCTCCATAGCCATCTGGAAGCCGATCGCGTAGCGGGCGAAGCGTCCCAGGCGGGCTGTGTCGTAGCTTTGTTCGAGATGGGCGCGGTTGGAGAACATCTCCGACACGCCGGGCAGCTGCAGGATGACGATCATGGCGACGACCAGCAGCGCCAGCGCGGCGATCGTCATCACCACCACGCGCAGCCGGAACATGCCGCTGGCGCTCTGTAGGAACAGGCAGCCGGTGAGCAGGACAGCCGAGACGGCGAACATGCCCCAGGCGCCGCGCGAGAAGGAGAAGAAGATACCGGCCGTGATGATCAGCAACGGCACCGCCAGCAGCGGCATGCGCGAGACAGGTCCGGTCAACAGCAGATAGAGCAGATAGATGCCGGGCAGCACCAGGAACGGGCCGAACACGTTCGGGTCCTGGAAAGCGCCGGCGGCACGGTCGTATTTGGTGAACATCTCCGCACCGGGAAAGGCGTGGAAATAGCCGGCTATGCCGAGTAGCGAGGTTATCACCGCCGACACGACATAGGCGACGAAGATCAGCCGGTAGAGGCTGGGTTGCACCGCGGTCACCGAGGCGAAGAACACCGCGGTGAAAGCGAGAAACAGCGAGACGGCGAGATAGAGCGGCGTGTTGGCGAGATCCGACATCTGTGTCATCGCCATCATGCCGCCGATGTTCATCGTCACCAGCAGCACCAGGAGCGGCATTGCCGCGCGCGACACCCTGAGGCCGAAGAGAGCCCAGATGGCGATCAGCCCCGCCATGTAGAGCTCGTAAGGCGCCGGTTCGCTGATGACGAAGCCGGACAGGAATATGCCGAGGAAGACCGCGCATGAGGAAATCAGCGCGATCAGCTTGGCGTTGACCGCCGCGCGCGGCACATCATGGCTGATCGCGCTCAATAGGCGTTTTCCGTGTTGAGCAGCCTGATCGGCGTCAGGAACAGGATCCGCAAGTCGAACAGCAGCGACCAGTTCTCGATGTAATAGAGGTCGTACTCCGTCCGCATGCGGATCTTCTCGTTGGTGTCCATCTCGCCGCGCCAGCCATTGATCTGCGCCCAGCCGGTGACGCCGGGCTTGACCTTGTGGCGCGCGAAATAGCCGTCGACCACTTCATTGTAGAGCAGGTTGTGCGACTGCGCGGCGATGGCATGCGGACGCGGGCCGACCAGCGACAGCGAACCCAGCAGCGAGTTGAAGAACTGCGGCAGCTCGTCGATCGAGGTCTTGCGGATGAAGCGGCCGACGCGGGTGACACGCGGATCGTTCTTGGTCACCGTCTGCTTGGCGGTAGGATCGGCCTTGTCCGTATACATCGAACGGAACTTGTAGACCTCGATGATCTCGTTGTTGAAACCGTGCCGCTTCTGGTGAAACAGCACCGGCCCCTTGCTGTCGAGCTTGATGGCGATGGCGGTCGCCAGCATCACCGGCGAGAACACGACGATGCCGATGAGGCTGAAGATGATATCGAAGGCGCGCTTGGCGACCGAATCCCAGTCGTTGATCGGCTTGTCGAAGATATCGAGCATCGGCACCGAGCCGATGTAGGAATAGGCGCGCGGGCGAAACTGCAGCGCGTTGGAATGCGCCGACAGCCGGATGTCGACCGGCAGCACCCACAGTTTCTTCAGCAACTGCAACACGCGCGATTCGGCGGTCAGCGGCAGCGATACGATCAGCATGTCGATGCGGGCGATGCGGGCGAACTCGATCAGTTCCGAAATGGTGCCGAGTTTCGGATAGCCGGCGACGATGGGCGGCGAGCGCTTGTCGCCGCGATCGTCGAAGATGCCGCAGATGCGGATGTCGTTGTAAGGTTGCTTCTCGACCGAGCGGATCAGGACTTCCGCCGCCTTGCCGCCGCCGACGATGACAGCGCGCCGCTCCATGCGGCCGTCGCGCGCCCAGGTACGGATCAGCTTCGACATCACCAGCCTGAGGCTGAAGATGAGAACAAAACCGACGACGAACCAGGTGCCGAACAGAAGCCGCGAATAGTCTTGCGACATCTTCATGACGAACGCGGTCAACGCCATCAGCGCGAAGGCACCAGCCCAGGCCAGCAGCACGCGGCCGAAATTGGCGATGGGCCGCATCAGGGCGACGATCTGGTAGCAGTCGGTGACGTCGAGCAGCACCACGGCAAGGAACGACGCGGCGGCGATCGTCAGCGGATACTGCCAGGCGAGATAGTTGAAGAACCCGACATAGTGGAAATAGACGGCGAGCCCGGACAGCAGCAGCAAGCCGAATTCGACCATGCGCAGGACACCGCTGACCATGATCGGCGACATTGTATCGCGCCGGTACTGCGTGGCGACCTGGCGGGCGACATCGTTCATGCCGCTTGGCGTGTCGCCATCGGCCGGGCCGTCGAATTTACGCACCGCCTCTGCTGAAAAGCGGCGCGCGGGGTCGATCTCGTTCATGGGGCTTTCCGCAAGCTTCCCTGCGGTGAATAGCAAAAGAGAGCTAAGAAACCCTTGAAACAACCCATGGCTTTGAAAAGGCTTGACCTTGCGCCCTATTTGTCGAGCGCGGCGAAGTAGGCCTTCTCGATGTCGGCGGCCATCACATCGGCGCCGAAGCGCGCCTTGAGGTTGGCGCCATCGGGCATCAGGTCGCTATAGGCAGCGGGGTCGGCCAGCGCCTGGCTCATCTTGTCGGCAAGCTCGACCGGGTTGGGCCGGATCAGGGCAGGGGAACCGATGCCGAAGATCTCCGGAATGCCGCCGACCGCAGTGGCGATCATCGGCTTTCCCGAGGCAAGCGTTTCCAGGACGATATAGGGCATGGCTTCGGCGCGCGAGGGAACGATGACGAGCGCCGCCAGCGCAAACGCCTCCCTGGCCGGCATCGGCGGCAGGAAGCGAACATGGCGCTCAAGCCCGAGGCGTTTCACTTGAGCGTGGTAACGCGGCAGGTCGTCGCCGTCGCCGACCATCACCGCCGTCAGCGCGCGGCCGAACTGGGAGCCGGCCAGCGCCAGTGCATCGATAAAGATGTCCGGACCCTTCAGGTCGCGCATCATGCCGATATAGAGCAGATCGGCTGCGTCGGGCTCGGCGATCACCGGCTCGAATTCGGTGGCGCGCAGGCCGTTATAGACCAGGGTGTTGGGAATGGGCGGTTCACCGACCTTCCTGCGATAGGTTTGCCGTTCATAGTCGGAGACAAACAGCAGATAGTCGGTGAAGCGGGCCATGAAGCGCTCGAGCGCGAAGAACAGCTTTCCGGTGGTTGTGTTCTCGTCATAGTGGAGAGAGCCACCATGCGGCGAATAAAGGCGGGCTACGCGAGACCTTGATACCCGCAACAATGAGCCGAACAGACGGGCATAGGCGCCACCCTTGGCGCCGTGCCCGTGCAACACGTCCGGCCGCAATTCCTTGATGATCCTGTAGATGCGCCTGGCCGAGGCAAGATCGCCCGGCCCGACATGGCGCTGCATCGGCGTGCGGTGGATGCCGAGCGCCAGCATGTCCTTCATCTGCTCGAACAGACGTTCCTCGAACGCGCCGCCCGTGGTCGAATCGCAAACGATGCCGACGGAATGCCCGGCGGCGACCTGCGCCTCGGTCAGGTCGCGCACATGCCGGAAAATTCCCCCGACGGGTGAGCGAAAGCAATGGACGATCCTGAGTGTGTCCGCCACGTGTCTGTCAGAACAGGCGTTCGCGGACGTAGACGGTATCGCCGGGCAGCAGCGGGTCGGAGGTGACCACGCGGCCGGTCATCACCTTGCCGTTGATGTCGCGAGTGATGTCGACGCTTTCCTGGTTGGCGCGCGGCGTGAAACCGCCGGCGATGGCGATTGCCTTCTGCACCGTCAGGCCGGGGACATAGGAATATTGGCCGGCAGCACCCACTTCGCCCATGACGAAGATCGGCCGGTAGCGGTCGATCTCGACCGAAACGTCGGGATCGCGCAGATAGCCTTGCCGCAATTTGTCGGCGATTTGCTTTTCCATCTGCTGTGCGGTGTGGCCGCGTGCCGGTATGGCGCCGACGAGCGGGAAGGAGAGGTAGCCGGATTGGTCGACGCTGTAGGTGTTGGTCAGCCCGTCCTGCTCGAACACGGTGACGCGGACGCGGTCGCCGGCGCCAAGACGATAGGGCTGATCGAGCACCTCATGGAAGGCTGCCGGCGTCGGCCGATAGCTGGAACAGCCGGCGAGCATCGACACGGCAAGCAGCGCGCGAAACAGGGAAGCAGTGCTTTTCATGACCGGACAGGTACCTTCGACTGGTCGCTACAACGTCGCAGCAACTCTAGGGATCGAGGTCCGTTATCATCCTGTTAGGGTTAATGGCCGGTAAAGGGAGCGGCCGACACATGGCGCATCGGCAAGAGTTTTATGATTTTTGACGGTTTTGTTTATCGCTCGCCAGTAAACCCTAATGGAAACTTACCGCGATCTTAACGGCTGAGTTACCATAGTTGTTTACGGTGTGTCCTGACCCACTATCGGAGTAGGGATGCATGTCCGTTCAGTCCGCGGCCGCAGATGTCGACGTCGATCTCAGGCAGCTCTTCGCCAGCCTGGCGAGGAACTGGCTGCGCATTCTCCTCGTCGCGCTGTTGGTGACCGGGGCGGCTTTCGCCTTTGCCTCGCTGGCAACCCGGCACTACAAGGCTGAGACGCAGGTGGAGATCGCTCCGCGTGAATCCGTGTATACGCGGCCGGCCAGCAACAACAATGATACCGACAAGCCTATTCTCGACGAACAAGGCGTCGCCACCCAGGTCCAGATAATTTCCTCCACCGAAATCCTCAAGCAGGTCGCGCAAAAGCTTGGTCTGGAAAAATTGCCCGAGTTCGACGACGCGATCGACATGTCGCCGTTGAGCCGCGCTTTGGTCCTCGTTGGCTTGAAAAGCGATCCAATGGAGATTCCGGCGGAAGAACGCGTGCTCAAGAAAATGCACGAGAAGCTTAACGTCTATGGTGTCGAGAAGACCCGCATCATTGCCATTGAGTTCTCATCGGAAGATCCCAAGCTCGCGGCCGCTGTACCAGACGCCATTGCTGCCGCCTATATAGCGGGGCAAGGGGCGGCCAAGCTCGAATCGAACAACGCCGCCGCCGACTTTCTGGCGCCGGAGATCGCTGACCTGTCGAAGCAGGTCAAGGATGCCGAGGCCAAGGTCGCCGCCTACCGCTCACACTCCGATCTTCTGATGGGTGGCAACAATTCGGTGCTGGCCACCCAGCAGCTTTCGGAACTGTCCAGCGAACTGTCGAAAGTGCGCGCTAACCGCGCCGCCGCGGAGGCGACAGCTGACGGTGTGCGCAGGGCGCTGCAGAATGGCGGTTCGCTGGATGCCGTGCCGGAGGTTTTGTCATCGGACCTGATCCAGCGCTTGCGCGAGCGACAAGTCGAATTGCGCTCCAACATCGCCGATCTGTCGACGACATTGCTTGGCAATCATCCGCGTATTCGCGCGCTGAAATCGCAACTGACCAATCTCGACGCGCAGATCCGCAGCGAGGCCCAGAAGATCATGAAAGGCCTGTTGATGCAGGCCGAGACGGCAAAGGCCCGCGAGAACCAGCTTGTTGCCGACGTCAACACGTTGAAGGCTGCGTCGGCGCAGGCCGGGGAACAGCAGGTCGATCTCGATGCGCTGCAGCGCGACGCCACTGCCAAACGGCAGCAGCTCGAACTCTATCTGACCAACTACCGCGAAGCGGCCTCGCGCCAGGATCGCAATTATTTGCCGGTCGACGCCCGGATCGCCTCGAAGGCTTCGGTTCCCTCCGAGGCCTATTTCCCGAAGGTCGGGTCGATCGTTGGCGCCGCATTTGCCGCATCGCTGCTGATCATGGCCATCGTGACACTTCTGCGGGAGCTGTTTTCCGGCCGCGCGATGCGGCCGGCCGCTGGCTCCCGCTTCGAGCGGATCGATGAGGTCGCGATGCCTGATGTGGCGCAGGCCCCTGATTTTGTCGCGAAGCCGGTTGTCCGCCGGGAGCCCGCCATTCTCCAGGATCCCTTCGCTCATCAGGAGATGGCGGAACGTTCGGCTGAAGCGGAGGCCGAGCCCTACACGGCCGCGATGCCCTATAGGGCCGAGGCGCCTGATATGGTCGCAATGGCCGAGGCAGCGGCAGCCGAGCAGACGGCTGTCGCGCCCGAACCGGCGCGTCCGAGCCTAGGCGAGATCGACATCGAGAAGGCTGCCGAAAAGCTGATCGCCAGCGGTGCGGCGCGCGCCATATTCGTCTCGCCGGAGGGCGACGAGGCGGCCGCATCCGCGGTCCTGGTGGCACGCGAGGTCGCCGACGCCGGCCTGCGCGTCCTTTTGCTGGACCTCACTGCTTCGGGGGCGGCCTCGCGGCCGATGCTGGACAGCGGCCTTTTCTCCGGCATCACCAACCTGCTCGCCTCGGAAGCGCAGTTCAGCGACGTCATCCACGCCGATCTCTACTCGGACTGTCACGTTATCCCCGTCGGCACCGCCGATCCGGTCCGTGCCATGCGCGCCGCCGACCGGCTGCCGATCATCATGCAGTCGCTGACAACAGCCTATGATCTGGTCGTGGTCGAATGCGGACCGGCCGACGCGCAAGGCATCAGCCGGCTGACCGGCGATGCCACCGAGGTCTTTCTCTCCATGCTGGAGCCGGACGACGAAGTAACACAGGCCGCGGTCAAGTTGATCGAAAGCGGCTATCCCGACCTGACGCTGGTGACGCCGCTCGGCCACGAACCGCCCGGCAATCCGGTGCCGGGACGGCGCACTGCCGCCGCCTGAGAGAGCCGTAGATCGCTTGGCGCGGACTTGTACGGAGGTCCGTCTGATTTCTATCCCAGTTCCAGGGTCGTTATGCCGAACAACCGCTGCAGCCCAAGCTTCGGGGGCGGGCCCTTGTACATGCGCGTGGTGGTGAAGGTCGGCGCAAAGCCGGCCGCCTCAAGCGCCGCAATGAACTCCAGTTTGGTGGCTGGAACGTCGATGCTGAGGTCGCCGCCCTTGCAGGCAGCCGCCAGTCCGTCCAGCAAGTGCAGAGCGATTTCCACGTCGTCGGCAAACAGCGGGCCGATCTTGAAGCCGGAGCGGCACTGCCGCGCCACGGCGTAGCCGCGGGTGCCGCGTGAACTGATCGCCGCCAGCCCGTGATGCGGCGTCTGCAGCCAGCGCTGCAGGAAGGCCCGCCGGGGTGCTGGAAAACAATGTGAGTCATAGATGTCGGGCACGAGTTGCGTTGTTATCATGCGCAACCCATCGGCCCTTACCGCCGGGCTTGCCATGTGGCCGGTGTAGCGGATGGTCTCGTAGGTCGGACTGAAGCCCCTGCGCTGGTAATTCGCCTGCTGCTCGGCGACGCCGTCGAGGCCAACGGTCCTGCCTGCAAGCCTTTTTATGCCGGCGTTCCACACCGCCTTGCCGTAGCCTTCGCCGCGCATGTCCGGCCGGCAGATGTAGAGGCCGATGAAACCGAACTCGCTTCCATAGGCCACTGCCGAGATTGCCGCGACCATTTGCTTGCCGGCAAACGCGCCGATGAAGCCTTCAGGGTCCGCAGCCTGGAACATTGCCGCGTCTTCAAGGCCAGGATTCCAGCCTTCTGCAGCGGCCCAGTCGATAAGAACCGTCAACTCCTGCAGCGACAGCGTGCGGATGGTCGGCTTCATTGTGCTCACTCCGCGGCGACTGCTCCGGGCGAGAAGGATTTCAGCATGCCACGATAGTGCTTGGCCAGTGGGCTCGCATAGGCACCGCGCTTCGATGTCGACAGGCCGAGCGAGATCAGCGCCTCGGCCTGCTTGAGTGCTGCGCCGACGCCATCGATGACCGGCAGTTGGAACTCCGCTTGCAGTCGGTGTGCAAGGTCGGCCATACCGGCGCAGCCGAGCACGATGGCCTCGGCGCGATCCTCCTCGATGGCTCGGGCGATTTCGTCGCGCAGTTTTCCGACCGCGCCGGATGCGGGGTCCTCCAGGGCAAGCACGGGGATGTCCGCAGCGCGCACGCGGACGCGTCCCGCCATGCCGTAGCGATGCACCAGCCCCTCGACAGGCACAAGCGAGCGTTCGGTGGTTGTCACCACGGTGAAGCGCTGGGCAATGAAAGCAGCGATGGAAAGCGCCGCCTCGCAAATGCCGATGACAGGGATACCGGCCATGGCACGTGCGGCATCCAGGCCAGTGTCGTCGAAACAGGCAATGATGGCCGCCTGCGCGCCGCTACGCTCGCCGGCGGCGATCTCCATCAGCAGGCCCGGCACGGCCAGGGCCTCGTCATAATAGCCTTCGATCGATACCGGTCCCATGGACGAGGTGACGGCAACCACTTCCGTCCAGGCGCCGGCGACGGCGCGTGCGGCGGCCGCGATCGTCTCGGTCATGCTCGCCGTCGTGTTTGGGTTCACCACCAGTATCTGCACGGTCACGCTCTCGCTCGGCGGCGGCCGACATAAAGGATGGCGCCCAACGTTGCCAGGATCACCAGGAACGAGAACACCGTGGTCACCGTGCCCAGCGCGTAGAGGACAGGCGTCGTGACATTGGTGGTCATGCCGTAGATCTCGAGAGGCAGCGTGTTGAAGGTGCCTGAGGTCATCAGCGTACGCGCGAACTCGTCGTAGGACAGCGTGAAGCCGAACAGGCCGACGCCGATCAAGCTCGGCGCGATCATCGGCAGCACGACATGGGCGAAGGTCTGCCAGGAGGTGGCGCCGAGGTCGCGTGCGGCCTCCTCATAGGCCGGCGAGAAGCGGTTGAAGATGGCAAACATGATCAATACCCCGAACGGCAACGTCCAGGTCAGGTGCGCGCCGAAGGCGGACGTGTACCAGGCCGGGCGAAAACCGATCTGCTGGAAGACCACGCCGATGCCCAGTGAAATGATGATCGAGGGCACGACGAGGCTGGCGACCGCCAGGTAGAACAGCGCGGTGGCGCCGCGAAATTTCCGGCGGAAGGCGAGTCCCGCCAGCAGTGACACCACGACGGTGACGATCATCACCATGACGCCCAGCACCAGCGAGCGCTTGAAGCTACCGCCGAAATCGCCGACTGCCTGGCGCTCGAACAGATTGGCGAACCAGTGCAGCGACACGCCGTTGAGCGGGAAGGTGAGGCCGCCGGTCTCGCCCTGGAAGGACAGGATCAGGATCGCCGACAGCGGGCCGTAGAGGAACAGCACGAACAGCGTGAAGAAGGCTGCCAGCACGTAGAATTCGAAGCTGCGTTTTTCGTGGTTCACGTCAGAGTTCCTTGCGGATGTCGACGATGCGCAGGATGCCGGCGACCATCAAAAGCACCAGCACCAAAAGCACCACCGCATTGGCCGCAGCGGCCGGATATTGCAGCAGCGACATCTGGTTCTTCATCATCAGCGCGACGGAAGCGCTCTGGCCGCCCGACATCACCTGCACGGTGGAGAAATCGGCCATGACGAGCGTGACGACGAAGATGGTGCCGATCGCCATGCCAGGCTTGGCCAGCGGGATGATGACGTTCCACAGCACCTGCCAGCCGGAGGCGCCCGCGTCGCGCGCGGCCTCGACCAGCGAGCGGTCGATGCGCATCAGCGTGTTGAAGATCGGCGTCACCATGAACAGCGTGTAGAGATGCACCATGGCGAGCACGACCGCGAATTCCGAATAGAGCAGCCATTCGATCGGTTTCGGCACCAGCCCCAGATGCACCAGCGTCGAGTTGATCAGCCCGTTGCGGCCGAGCACCGGAATCCACGAGATCATGCGGATGATGTTGGAGGTCAGGAACGGCACGGTGCAGACTAGGAACAGCACCATCTGCATGGCCGTGGTGCGGATGTGGAAGGCGAGGAAATAGGCGACCCAGAAGCCGATAAACAAGGTCAGCGCCCAGACGATGGCGGCGAATTTGATGGTGTTGAGATAGGTCTTCCAGGTAACCCACGAGCCCAGAACGTCGGAATAGTTGGTGGTCAGGAAATCCGGATACATGGCGGCGAAGTCGTAATCCCAGAAGGACACGACGACGATCATGATGATGGGCAGGAGCAGGAATGCGCCGAGGATCAGCGCCAGTGGCGCCGATTGGAGATAGGGCGTAACGGCACTGATGGAGAAGCGGCGTTGTCGAGCTTGTTTCGTGGCGGCGATTACGGGGCGTTCGAGAGCCGCAGTCATCTGGAATACCTTTGGGGTGATGTGGCTAGCGGACGATCTGTCAGGCTGAGATCCTTCACGCCCCCCTCTGTCCTGCCGGACATCTCCCCCACGAGGGGGGAGATTGAACTCTCAATGCGGTTTTCGCCAACCATCGGTGCAGCAAGAAGAGCGCTGACAACGGAACTGCCAATCTCCCCCCAAGTGGGGGAGATGTCCGGCAGGACAGAGGGGGGCGCGAAGGAATGAGGCATGTCCAGTTGACGTGCTGCCTTCTCTTACGCCGCGATGAACTCGTTCCAGCGCTTCACCATGTAGCGGTCCTCGTCCATGACCGAGTTCCAGCAGGCGACCTTGCCCATGCGCTCCTCGAACGAGCCGCCGTCGCGCACGGCGCCGGCCTTCTCCATGACCGTGCCGTCCGGTGCCTTGATGTCGCCCTTGGCCGGCTTGCCTTCGATCCAGTAGCCCCATTCGTCCTCGGACATGAACTTCTTGGCGGAGACCATGTTGGCCGAATAGTAGCCCTGGCGGTTGAGATAGCCGCCGACCCAGCCCGACGTGTACCAGTTGATGTACTCGTAAGCAGCGTCGAGCTCGGCGCCCTTGAGGTGGGCGGCAAGACCGAGGCCGCCACCCCATGAGCGGTAGCCTTCCTTGAGCGGCTGGAAGCGGCAGGCGATGCCCTTGGAGCGCACGGCGGCGACGGCTGGTGACCACATCGACTGGATGACGACTTCGCCCGACGCCATCAAATTGACGCTCTCGTCGAAGGACTTCCAGAAGGCGCGGAACTGGCCGGCCTGCTTGGCCTTGATCAGGAAGTCGATCGTCTTGTCGATCTCCTCCTTGGTCATGTTGCCTTTGTCGGCATATTTGATGTTGCCCGTGGCTTCCATGATCATCGCCGCATCCATGATGCCGATGGAGGGGATGTTGAGGATTGCGGTCTTGCCCTTGAAGGCCGGGTCCATGATGTCGGCCCAGGTGGTGATGTCGCGGCCGACGAGGTCGGGGCGGATGCCCAGCGTGTCGGCGTTGTAGATGGTCGGAACCATGGTGAACCAGTTGGTCGGCGCCTTGGCGAAGGTCTTTGAGTCCTGCGCCTCGACATAGCCGACTGTGTGCGGCGCCGTGCCCTGCGCGATGACGCTGTCGGGCGTCAGCTTGCCAGTTTTGAACAGCGGCACCAGTTCGTCGTAATATTTCAGCTTGCTGACATCCATCGGCTGCAGCACGCCGCTCGGGAACACCTTCTTGCAGATCCAGTATTCGATGTCGGCGATGTCGTAGCTGTCGGGCTGGGTCACTGCGCGCTGGGCGGCCGCGTCGGAATCGGTCGCCGTCATCTCCAGCGTGATGCCGAGGTCGGCCTTGCACTTGTCGGCGATGGCGTTGAGGTTCGACACGCCGGTCCCGAACTGGCGCAGCGTGATGTTGGACTGTGCCCAGATGGTCGGAAAGCCTGTTATGGCACCAGAGCCGGCGGCAAGGCCGACGGCAGCGGCACCCGTCTTGAGCAGCGAGCGGCGCGAAATGCCCGCCTTGGTTTGCGTAATGTTTGTCATACCTATTCCCCTGTCTTGTTTTGCTTGGTTGACGTCATGAATGAAGGCGGCCGAGGACGATGGCGTCCTCGCAATCCCAGGCCAGCGGTACGGCGTCGCCAATGGCGACGGGTCTGGCGAAGAAGTCGGAATCGTCGATAATCACGGTGAAATCGTCGATGCCGGCGCCGGTGACCGACAGCTTCACCGTGGCGCCGCGATACTCGATGTTGGAGACGATGCCGGTGAAGCCGAGGCCGGGCGAGGGCGGCTCGCCGATGCGCACATGGTCGGTGCGGATGGCGATGTCGATCGGCGCTCCCACGTCCTGTGGCTGGCCGCTGGCGGCAAGCGAGGCGCCGCCATTGACGTCGAAGACGACCATGGCGTTGCGTTCGCCGGTGACCCGGCCGGAGATGACATTGTGGTCGCCCATGAAGCGCGCGACGAAAGCGGTGGCCGGCCGCTCGAACACGTCGCGCGGCGGGGCCGCCTGTTCGATGCGGCCGTCATTCATCACCACGATCAGGTCGGCGAGCGCCATCGCCTCCTCCTGGCTGTGGGTGACGTGGACGAACGTGATGCCAAGTGACGTCTGCAGCTTCTTCAACTCGGCCCGCATGCGGATCTTCAGGAACGGGTCGAGCGCCGACAGCGGCTCGTCGAGCAACAGCGCCTCGGGATCGGTGATCAGTGCGCGGGCGAGTGCTACGCGCTGCTGCTGGCCGCCGGAAAGCTGTGCGGGCCGGCGCGTCGCATAGGCCTCCATCTGCATCAGCTTCAGCATGTCTAGCGCCTTGGCACGGCGTTTTTCCTTGTCGACGCCCTTCATCTTCAGGCTGAAGGCAACATTGTCGATCAGGTCGAGATGCGGGAACAGCGCATAGGACTGGAACATCATCGCCGTGCCGCGCTTGGCCGGCGGCAAGTCCGTCACCACCACATTGCCGAGGCGGACATCGCCGCTGGAAATGCTCTCATGGCCGGCGATCATGCGCAGCGTCGAGGTCTTGCCACAGCCGGAAGGACCGAGCAGGCAGCAATAGGTTCCCGCCGGGATCTTCAGGCTGATGTCCTCGACGGCGGTCGTCGTTCCATAGAGTTTCGAAACGGACACAATGTCGATTTCGGCGGCTTTGGACATCAGGCATCCTCGTTTGGTCGCATTAACCAATGCATCATGCGTGCCAATCGCCATGCTGCGGGCCAAGCACTTGAATCGTCGGGGAAATCAGGATTTCTGGTGACGCCTATCAAACGAGCCGTTTTGTGCATTGCACAAATTATGGGCGATTGTCTGCGATCTCTACACAAATCGTATGCAATCTTTTTTGCCTTCGTGTCCACTTTGCCTCTCGTGCTGGCGTCGGGAGTCGCGTTAGAAGGGGACGGAAAGAATTGCCGCCATGAACATCGCCGACCAGATCTATTCCGCCACCGACAGCGCCACGCAGGATCGTGCCCAGGCGATCCGCGACCAGTTGCGCGACGCCATCGTCGACCGCCGGCTGGCGCCGGGCACCAAATTGTCGGAAGGCGAGGTCGGCACGCTGTTCGACGTCTCCCGTACCGTGGCACGCGCGGCCCTGCAGATGCTGTCCTTCGAAGGGCTGGTGCGCACCGAGCGCAACCGTGGCGCCTTCGTTGCCAACCCGTCGCCAGAGGAAGCGCGCCAGGTGTTCGCCTCGCGCCGGCTGATCGAACCAGGCATTGCCATCGCCGCCTGCGGGCGCGTCACCGCCGCCGACATCGCCGCATTCAAGGCGCAGCTCGACGAGGAGGGCCGCTTCATCGCCGAGCGCGGGCCCAATGCGCGGCGTTCCGAAATCAAGGCGTCGGGCGATTTCCATTTGCTGCTCGCCGCCGTCGCCGGCAATGCCATCCTGCAGCGCTTCATGGAGGAGCTGGTGGCGCGCTCGTCATTGGTCATCGCCCTTTACGGGCGGTCTGGCATATCGGCCTGTGGGCACAGCGAACACACGGAAATTGTCGGCGCGCTGGGGAGCGGCGATTGTGGGCTGGCGAGCCGGCTGATGCTGCACCACATCGATCATATCGAGGCCGATCTGGATTTACGCGTCAGGGCCGGCCCGGCGCTGAGGGAAGCCCTCAATTTCTGAGAGCTAGCTTTCGTCCTCGGCGGGCACCGCTTGTCCGGCCGCCTTGCGGCGCAGCATCTTGGTCAGCTTCCAGATCGTCGGGCTGTTCTTGATGAAGGCTTTCAGCCGCGCGCCATGCCGAAGCATCAGCGCCAGCGCGCGTCCCTTAACCGTCAAGGGGATCAGCACCTCGAAATGCCGGGTTTCGATATCGCACCACAGCCGCTTGTAAGGCTCGTCGCCGACGGAGAAGTCATAGACCTCGAAACCGGTCGCGCAGGCTTCCTGGATGTTGTCGAAGAACAGGAAATCGCCAGGACTGGTGTGGCCAAGATCGTCCTCGGCAATCGCGCCGAACTCGCAGATCAGGCGCCTGCCTGAACGGCTAGACCCGGTGATAGCGCGTAGCTTGCCGGCAACCTCGAGACCGTGCAGCACGAAAGACGGCTCGTCCTCGGCAAGCGCCTGCATGAACAATGCACGGAAGAAGCCGCGCACCTGCTCATCGCCGAAGACGTTGGTGATGCCCATCTTGCGGAAGCGGAATTCCTTCATCTCGAAAAAGGCGTCGAGCAGCCTGTTCACCTCGTCGGTCGTACGCGCCTCGATGCGCCGGTGGCTGCCGACGTTTTCGAACTTCCGGATCTGAGAACGGTGCTTCTTGCGTTTGCGTTTGCCGCTGGCGCGAGAAAGCAGCGCATCGAAGCCGCCGGCAAGGTCGACGGCCAGCGACAGATTGGGGCTGGCAAAATGGTCGAGCGAGGCGAGCGGATTGGCGACGCCATCGAGATCGGGCAGCAACCGCTCGAACGCGACGAGATCGATGTCGGGACGTGCCTTGGCAATGGCTGCCAGCATCGATCGGACGGCCGGGATATCCGCCCTGGTCAGCCAGTCCGGGTCCGCGGCGACGAAGTTGCCATTGGCGTGGCGGCCTCCCATGAAGCGGGCAACGCGGAACGGGCCATTGGCGGTGACCTCCAGGCCCAGCGAAAAAACCGGCCTGCCTTCGGCGCTCAGCGTAGCGACGAGCAGATCCGGCCTGACCTGTGCGACCCAGTTCAGAACCCAGGCAGCACTCTGCGCCGGCGCAAACAGCGCCGAGCGGCAGAACTCGGCATAGGCCGTGAGCCCTTCCGCCGACACCACTGAAAACGACAGGCCGGCATGGTCCCGTGGCAAGGCGCGCGACGACGCCTCGGTCACCGCAAGCCGATTGCCGTCAAATGACGCAGTTGCGTCAACCATACCTCAATCCTTAGGGCGTATTGATCGCGATTTGGGGGTTCGCGTAGGCGCATTCCGTGCTTGGATCAGCCTAGGCGCAAAAGGTGAATGAATGATCGACGGCGGGGAGGCAATCCGGAAACTGGCGCTGAACGTCGCCCGCTATACCGGCCTTGCACCGCTGGCCAAGCCGTTCATCGGCGGCATTGGCGCCATCCTGATGCTGCACCGCGTTACCGCGACGCCGGAAAAGCCGCACAGCGTCAACCGGCATCTGAACATCGCGCCTGGCTTCCTCGATGCCGTGATCGCCGACATGAGGGCGAGCGGCTATGCCTTTGTCTCCATGGACGAAGCCGTCGAGCGCATCAAGGCAGGCGGCAAGGGCGGCCAGTTCGCCACCATCACCGCCGACGATGCCTATCGCGACAACATGACCGAGGCTTTGCCGGTACTGGAGAAGCACGGCGCGCCGATCACCATCTATGTCGCGCCCGGGCTGATCAACGGCACCGCCGATTTGTGGTGGGATGTGGTCGAGGACATCGTCAACGCGCGCGACAGCCTCACTCTGACGCGACCGAACGGTCCGCTGACGATCGATTGCTCGACACCTGCGAAGAAACTGCAGGCCAATGCACGCCTGCACGCCTATCTCACCTCCGAAGTCCGCGAGGAGGATATGCAAGCGGTGCTGCGCGACCTGGCTCGCTCAAATGGCATCGACGCCGACGGCCCACGCCTGCGGACTTTGATGAACTGGGACGAAATCCGAGGCATCGCCGCGCATCCGCTGGTGACGATCGGCGCCCATACGATCAGTCATAGCAATCTGAAGCGGCTCTCCGAAGCCGATGCGCGGCACGAGACCGGCGCCGTGCGCGGCATGTTGCAGGCCGAACTGGGCGAAACGACCAGTCATTTCGCTTACCCCTATGGCTATGCAAGTGCTGTCGGCTGCCGCGAAGTCGGCTTTGCCCGCGACGCCGGCTACACCTCCGCAGTGACGACGCGCCACGGTGTGCTGCGCGCCGAGCATGCCGGGTTCCTGCATGCCTTGCCGCGCATTTCAGTCAATGGCCGCTACCAGAGCCTCGCCCACATCCGTACCATGCTGTCGGGCGTGACGACGCCGCTCGCCAACGCCGGCAAGATGCTCGTTACGATTTGATGGCAGCGGGGCCGGGTTCCCCTTAGCGCTTGGCCCGCGGCTCCAGCATCAACCACTTGATGATGCCCATCGCCGGCAGCACCCAGAGCAGGCCGCTGAGCAGGAAGAACAGGAAATGCACCCACGGGCCCGACTCCGACAGCTGGGCGACCGCGAAGATCGATGCGACCAGCGCATAGATGATGACCAGCGCGATCAGCAGGAACATTCCGATCAGCTTTTTCAGGCGCAGGGGCATGGTTGGTCTCCTGGTCGAGGATGCCGGCAACTCGGACAGGGGACCACCGGGCAAACTCAGAGTGTTGGCCTCGCATAGGCCTTGGCGCGAAGCTGTGCAACCGATGAGACGCGGCGCGACGGCGTGCCGCGCTGCATGGCCTTGCCAGCGCGAGTGCGATGGTCCACCAATCCGCCAAACCAACCTGCCGGGACAAGACCATGGCTGCCATATCAGCTGCCGCACCATTTGTGGCCCGCGACCGCGACCTGCGCAACCGGGCGCTGTTGCGCGGCTGGCTCTATGTGGTGGTGCTGGTGCTGTTTGCGCTGGTGTTGGTCGGCGGCGCCACCAGACTTACCGAGTCCGGCCTGTCGATCACGCAGTGGAAGCCGATCCATGGCGTGATCCCACCGCTCAACGATGCCGAGTGGCAAGAGGAATTCCAGCTCTATCAGCAGATCCCGCAATATGCCGAGCTCAACAAGGGCATGAGCATCGCGGCGTTCAAGTCGATCTTTTGGTGGGAATGGGCGCACCGCATCCTGGCGCGTAGCGTCGGCTTGGTCTTTGCCTTGCCGTTGCTGTTCTTCTGGGCGACACGCCGCATCGAGCGCGGTCTGGGGCCGAAACTCGTGGGCATCCTTTTGCTCGGCGGCCTGCAGGGCGCCATAGGCTGGTGGATGGTGGCCTCCGGCCTGGTCGATCGGGTCTCCGTCAGTCAGTACCGGCTGGCGACCCACCTGACACTCGCCGCACTGATCTTCACCGCGACCATGGTCGTGGCGCGCGGGCTGGCTCCGCATTCCGAACCCGCCGCCGATCGGTCGACGCAGAGGCTGGCCGGTTTCATCGTGCTTCTGGCGCTGGTCCAGATCTATCTTGGCGGCCTGGTCGCTGGGCTCGATGCGGGCCTGAGCTACAACACCTGGCCGCTGATGGACGGCAAGATCATCCCGGGCGATCTCTTGCTGCTCGAGCCGGCGTGGCGCAACTTCTTCGAAAGCCCGAAGACGGTGCAGTTCGTCCACCGGCTCGGCGCCTATATGGTGTTCATCGTGGCCTTGTGGCACATGATCGCCACGCGCCGGCGGCTGCCAGGCTCAACGCACGCTCGCCGTGCGACGCTGCTGTTTCTGCTGGTGCTGGTGCAGGCCTCGATCGGCATCGGCACGCTGCTGATGCATGTGCCGCTGCATATGGCGCTAGCCCATCAGGGTTTTGCACTCATCGTGCTGGGCTTTGCCGCGGCGCATTGGCGCGGCACCAAGGGCGCCTATCCCTTGCCGCACGAAATCGCGCTCAGGAGCTGATCCCTAGAGCAATTCCAGGGAAAGTGTGAAACGGTTTTCCCGGGAACGCGCATAGCGCTTTCCCTTAGGGAATTGCGTCACAACAAAAAGATAGATCGGCCAGTCACATCCAGAATTCGTTTGAAGATGTCGTCTTCTCGCCGTCGAATTCCGCCTGACGCAACGCGGCGGCTGATGGCGCGGATTGGCCCTGGTCGGGCTTGGCAGCCTTGTCGGCGGCCTTGAGTGCATCAAGTCTGGCTTGGGCCACGGCGATATCCTGCTGCACTTGCGCGGCCTTGACCTGATCCGTGATCGCCTTGGCCTGATCTTCCAGATCCTGGATCTGCTTCTCGAGCGCGGCCTCCTGGGCTGCATTGCTCGACGAGCTGGACGAGGAATACTGGGTTACCTGGGAGGACCCCGAAATCGCGCTGACCATGACAAATCCCAGAATGGATCCGGGACCAGTCAGTAGCCCATCGTGGTGAACAGGCGGTTACCACCGCGCCGTCGCCCCGTGCGATCAGAAGCTTGCCCGCACCGCCCGGATCGCCTCGGCGATCGACAATTCGCGATTCTCCTCCACGGCGTTGTCGTCCTCGTGATGCCAGGATGCGGATAGGCAGCCATAGGCGATGGCGTGATCCAGAATGGCTGGCGGCGTCTGGCCCAGCGTTTTGGCAAAGATCTCGGCCATGTGCGCGATCCGCTCCGGGTCAAGGCAGAGATCGTCCCGGTCGAGAGGGTTGTAGAACATGTTCGCGGCGTCGAAGCCGGGATCGCCCAGAACGCCCTTCGGATCAATCGCCAGCCAGCCGCGCGGTCCGTGCAGGATGTTTTCATGATGCAGGTCACCATGCAGTGGCCTGACGTCATGTGGATTGGCCAGCAACCGATCGGCAATGGCGGCGGCTTCGACATAGAGGCTGTCATGGCCCGAGTTGCGGTCGGTTGCGGCTTTCCTGAACAGGCTTGAAAAACGCTCCCCGAGCGGCTGAAGCTCGGACGGGAAGGGGTCTTTCCCAGGCGAAAACAGTTGCGCCATCACGTCCGCCGCAATTGCGGTCGCGGCAAAGTCGCCCTGTTCGTCGAGCACCTGCTCCAACAAGGTTTCACCAGCATATTCGAGCAGCATGCTGTGGCCGTCGCGGCCAAGCAGGCGCACCGCGCCTTCGCCGCGCCGCCAGGCGAGGAAATGCTCGCCGCGCAGCTCGTCGGCGACATCGTCGAAAGGCTTGAGCGCCTTGACGATTGCCGGCGAGCCATCTTCGCGCAAAACCTTCCAGATGCGGCTTGAAAAGGTCTCGGCAATGAGTTCGGACGCGCTGACCTTCCAGCGCGCCGGAAAGGCTGGTGCGTCCATCAGAGGCCGAGCATCAAGTCCATGTTCTGGACGGCGGCACCCGAGGCGCCCTTGCCGAGATTGTCATAGACCGCCAGCAGCAGGGCTTGCGCCCGTTTGTCGTTGGCGAAGACGTACACTTTCATCCGGTTGGTGCCGTTGTAGATCTCCGGATCGATCTCCGGCATACGCTCCGAATGCGCGTAGGGCGCCACCTCGACCACGCCGCCTTCGATGGCGGCGAAATGGTCGGCAATCGCCGCATGCAGCTCCGCACCCGTCGGCACATGGTCGAGACCGCCAAGCTGCAATGGCACGACCGTGATCATGCCTTGCGCGAAATTGCCGACCGCCGGCTGCATGATCGGATCATGCGACAGCTTGGCATAGGCCCTCAGTTCCGGCACGTGCTTGTGCTGCAAGGTGAGGCCGTAGGGGAGGAATTCCGAGGCGTCCTCGCCCTTGGCGACGTAGTCCTCGATCATCGGTCGTCCGCCGCCCGAATAGCCCGAAATGCCGTTGACAGTGATCGGGAAATCGGCTGGCAGCAGGCCGGCGGTGACCAGCGGCCGCAGCGTCGCGATCGGTCCCTGCGGCCAGCAGCCGGGGTTGGCGACGCGCTTTGCCGAGGCAATTGTCTTCGCCTGCGTCTTGTCCATCTCGGCGAAACCATACGCCCAGCCTTCCGCCACGCGATGCGCGGTCGACGCATCGATGACCTTGGTGGTGTCGTTGGCGATCAGCGAGACACTTTCCTTCGCCGCATCGTCCGGCAGGCACAGGATCGCGACATCGGCGGCATTGAGGAACTCGGCACGTGCCGCCGTTTCCTTGCGGCGCTCGGCGGGAACCGAGATGATTTCCAGGTCGCCGCGCTCGGCAAGCAGCGCCCGGATCTGCAGACCGGTGGTGCCGTGTTCGCCGTCGATGAAGATTTTCGGTTTCATGGATTGATTAATTTCCCTGATATTTCAAGATTATATGCCCTGACCTTGATTCACCGCGGCGCCGTTGTGGTTGCCGTTGCTGTTCAGCTCTTCAAGCCGTGCCTTTCGCTCCGCCAGCAGGCCAAGATATTGCATGGCGACCATCGAACCGGCGATCGCCGTTATATCGGCGTGATCATAGGCCGGCGCAACCTCTACGACATCGGCACCGACAATATCGATCTGGTTGAGCTGGCGCAGCGTCGACAGGATTTTTGCCGACGACGGTCCGCCGGCAACCGGCGTGCCGGTTCCCGGCGCATAGGCCGGATCGAGGCAGTCGATGTCGAAGGTGAGATAGGTCTTCTTGCCGCCGGTGCGGTCGACGATGGCGTAGGCGATATCGGACGCCCGCATCTCCTCGATTTCGTGGCCATAGAGGATCTTGATGCCGAACGTGTCCGGCGCATGGGTGCGGATGCCGATCTGGATCGAACGGTCGGGATCGATGATGCCTTCCTTGACGGCGCGGCCGACGAAGGAGCCGTGGTCGATGCGCTTGCCGTCGTCCGGCCAGGTATCCTGATGCGCGTCGAACTGCACCAGGGCGAGTGGGCCATGGATGGCGGCATGCGCCTTGAGCAATGGCCAAGTGACGAAATGGTCGCCGCCCAGTGTCAGCAGGAAGGCGCCTGATTTGAGGATCTTCGCCGCTTCGCGCTCGATGGTGCCGGGCGTCTTCTGATGGTTGCCGCTATCGAGCAGGCAATCGCCATAATCGACGACCGCCAGATGCTCGAACAGATCGCGGGAAAAAGGGTATTGCGGGTCGTTGTCGAGGATCGCCGAGGCGCGGCGAATCGCCTGCGGCCCGAAACGAGCGCCGGGCCGGTTGGTGACGGCGGCGTCGAAGGGAATGCCCCACACCACCGCATCCGCCCCCTTCACGTCCTTCGTGTATTTGCGCCGCATGAACGACAGCGCGCCGGAGTAGGTCGGCTCGAACGCGGCGCCCGTTTTGGAACGGGCGGTGAAGGCGTTGTCGATGTTGTTGTTCGCCATTACGGATCCTCGTTTTTCGTCGGGGTGCAACAACTACAGAACCGGCACGGAAGATGCCAGTCACAGCTTGGGGAGACAAAACGGCGCCGCCCGAGTGCCACGGCAAGACAGGATTTGTATCATCATGACGCAGACGGCGTTTCTCAATCCTCCCCGAGACGCGGTGTCGACCCACACCGGCACGATCGCCGGCGAACGCTTCCTGGTCCTCGATTCGTGGCGCGGCATCTGCGCGCTTCTGGTGGCGCTGTTTCACTTCCCGACCGGTTCGACGGTTTCGCAAAGCGCCTTCATCGGTTCGTCCTATCTTTTCGTGGATTTCTTCTTTGTGCTTTCCGGTTTCGTCATCGCCAGCAGCTATGGCAATCGGCTGAGCCAGCCGGAAGAAGTTGCTCGCTTCGCGCTGGTCCGATTTGGCCGCATCTACCCGCTGCATCTGCTGATGCTGGCGGCCTTTGCCAGCTTCGAGCTGCTGCGGCTGATGCTGCCGCAACTGCATGGCACCGGGGCTGCGCCTTTTACCGGTGGTTTCGACCCTGGGAGTCTGTTTGCCAATCTTCTCCTGCTGCAGGGTGTCGGCTTCGAGGATCAATTGACCTGGAATGCGCCAAGCTGGAGCATTTCGGCGGAGTCCTTCGCCTATCTGCTGTTTGCAGGCGTGGTCTTCGTCGCCGGCGCGCGCGCCTGGATATGGTTCGTCGCCGCCGCCGTCACCGCGCCGCTGTTCCTGGTCGGCTTCTCGACCCATCATATGGATGTGTCCTTCGATTTCGGCTTCGTCCGCTGCCTGTATGGTTTCTCGCTCGGCGCCTTGCTGGCTTGGTTTCAGCATGATTCCATTGCAGGGGCGCGACAGGTCCTCGCCAGGACCGGCCCGCGGATGGACTGGACACTTGCCGAGATCGTCATGGTGGCCGTCATCGTGCTTTTTGTCTCGCTGGCCGGTGGCAATGATTTCGGCATCGCGGCACCCCTGGTGTTCGCGCTGGCGCTGTTTCTGTTCGCCCATGAGGGCGGCTGGATCAGCGCCTTGCTGAGAGCCCCGTTCATGCTGACGCTCGGCGCGCTATCCTACTCGATCTACATGGTCCACATCTTCGTCCAGGCGCGCATGATCAATGTCGCGGGGCTCGTCGAGCGCAAGCTCGGCCTCGGCCTGATCGGCGACTTCATGCTGCGCGGCCAGCCTGCCACAGGCTTCGGCGCTGGCTGGACAGGCGCTGCGGCGATCGTCGTCATGCTCGCCGCCACCATTGCCGCCTCCTGGATCACCTGGCGCCTCATTGAGATGCCGGCGATGGCGTGGTTCCGCCGGCTCTCGAAACGCATCTGACGCATTCCGCTAGCCGGCTTCGTTCACCTGGATGTCACGGGCATCGCCTATCCGGGTTTCGATCCGGCAAGGAGCGATTCTCGATGCGGACCCTCTGGCTGAGCCTTCTGTTTTCCGCTGCACTAGCGGCGGCCTCTGGCCACGCCTTGGCTGGCGAAACCCGCGCCAGACAGATTCTCGATCGCTTCGAGCATGCCAACCAGTGGCGCGACCACATCATGGTGGCCGCGCATCGCGCCGGCAGCATGCAGGCCGGCAAGACGCTCTATGCGGAAAATTCGATTGCCGCCGTCGAAGGCTCGATCGCCATGGGTGCCGAGATCGTCGAGGTCGACATCAGGCGCTCGAAGGACGGCGAGTTCGTTGTCATGCATGACAGCTGGCTCGACCGCACCACGACCTGCAAGGGCGAGGTGGTCAAGCGCACGCTGGCCGAACTGAAGACCTGCCGGCTGGTGGTCGAGGGCACAGACGTCGTCACCGATGAGACGGTGTCGACGCTGCGCGAGATGCTGCTGGCGACCAGGGGCAGGATCCTCATCAACCTCGACAACAAGCTCGACGTCGGAGATCTCGCAGGCATGATTGCGGTCGCTCGCGATCTCGGCATGGCCGAACAGGTCATCGTCAAGGAGAACCTGTGGAACCAGAGCAGGATCACCACGGTCAAGGCCGCCATGGATGCCATCGGCGGCGGCTTCCAGTTTATGCCGATTGTTGCAGACGACGCGGTGCATGATGCCGGTTTCGCTGAGACTGTCGACCATGCCTTGTCGCCGCGCGCGATCGAGCTGATCAACTGGCGGGCAGGCGCCGAGACGCTGACCGAGACCGGCGGACCGCTGTTCAGCACGCGCATGCGCGCGGCCGCGGTGCGGGGCAACTGGCACATCTGGGCCGACACCTACGCCATAGTCAACAAGCCGGGCGGCTTCCTTGCCGGCGGCCGCGGCGATGAACTGGCGGTCCAGGCCAGCCTGCCGCGCGAAGCCTGGGGTTTTTGGGCCGATCGCGGCGCCACCATCATCCAGACCGACGAGCCGAAGGCGGCCATCGACTGGCTGACGGCGAACGGTTTTCGTGTTCCTTATGCCGACGAGGCGCGGCCGGTTGAGCCGGCGAATACGGCGAGTATCAATTAGAGCGGCGGCTGACGCTGCCAATCTCCCCCCTCGTGGGGGAGATGCCCGGCAGGGTAGAGGGGGGCGCTGTCCCGCCAGCCTGTCGGTCAATTGAAATTGCTTTGGAGTCAGCTATCAGGGTGGGGTCTGACATGAGGTAAGCGATCCTTCGCGCCCCCCTCTGGCCTGCCGGCCATCTCCCCCACGAGGGGGGAGATTGGCTAGCCTTCAAGCAGCCATCGCTATGCCATCCAATTCGCTGATCACGTCGTCCGAAAGCACCAGTTCGCCAGCAGCGAGGTTTTCCCTGAGATGCCCGACCGAAGATGTCCCGGGGATCAGCAGGATATTGGGCGCGCGGCGCAGCAGCCAGGCGAGCGCGACCTGCATCGGCGTGGCGCCGAGGCGCTTCGCCACATCGGACAGCGTCGAAGACTGCAGCGGGTTGAAGCCGCCGAGCGGAAAGAACGGTACATAGGCGATGCCCTCGCGGGCGAGGTCGTCGATCAGGGCGTCGTCGCCGCGATGCGCCAGATTGTACTGGTTCTGCACACAGACGATCTCGGCGATCCGGCGTCCTTGCGCGATCTGCGCAGCCGTCACGTTGCTCAGTCCGATATGCCTGACTAGGCCCTTTCGTTGAAGCTCGGCCAGCACGGTGAGCGGCGCTTCGATCGACCCTTCGGCGGGGCCATGGGTGTCGAACATGACGCGCAAATTGACCACATCGAGCACTTCGAGCCCGAGATTGCTTAGATTGTCGTGCACAGCCTGGGCCAGCGCTTCGGGAGAAAAGGCCGGCAGCCATGAACCATCCGCGCCGCGGCGGGCACCGATCTTGGTGACGATGACGAGATCGTCGGGGTAGGGTGCCAGCGCCTCACGGATCAGCCGGTTGGTGACGTGCGGACCATAGAAGTCGCTGGTGTCGATGTGGTCGACGCCTTGTGCAACCGCTTCGCGCAGCACGGCCAATGCCGCGTCATGGTCTTTCGGCGGCCCGAACACGCCGGGTCCGGCGAGCTGCATGGCGCCGTAGCCGAGCCGCTTCACGGTATGGCTGCCAAGGGTGAAGGTGCCGGCCTGTTGAATATCAGACATGATTGATCTCCTTTGAGGAGGCAGAGATAGTCGCTGCTCAATCCTGTGATAATCGGGTACAATCCACACAGGCTGTACGGAATTGCGAACAATGATGGACCTCAGTGATCTGAACGCTTTCGTGGCGGTGGCGCGCGCCGGCGGCTTCCGCGATGGCGCGCGTGCCAGCGGCGGCAGCGCGTCGGGCTTGAGCGAGGCAGTGCGTCGCCTCGAGACACAGCTCGGGGTCAGGCTGTTCAACCGAACGACGCGCAGCGTTGTCCCGACCGAGGCCGGCCTCAGCCTGCTGGAACGGCTCGGCCCGGCGCTGTCGGAGGTGGAGGCGGCGCTGGACGTGGTGAATGGCTTTCGCGACAGGCCGGCGGGCTCGTTGCGGCTCAACGTGCCGGTGAGTGCGGCGCGGCTGATATTGCCTGACATCGTCCCGAGTTTTCTCGCCGCTTATCCCGGTATCCGGCTGGAGGTGATCGCCGACGAGAACTTTGTCGACGTGCTGGCGGCCGGCTGCGACGCCGGCATCCGCTACGACGAGCGCCTGGAGCAGGACATGATCGCGGTGCCGATCGGACCGCGTGTGCAACATTTCGCCACCGCCGCCAGCCCTGCCTATCTGGATCGCCATGGACGGCCGGAACACCCGAGCGACCTGCTTGGACATTCCTGCGTGCGCGGCCGCTTTGCCAGCGGTGCGATGCTGCCATGGGAATTCGAGCGCGACGGCGAGGTGGTGCGGGTCGATCCGACGGGGCCATTGATCGTGCGGATCGGCGGGGCGACCGATCTTGCCGTCGACGCGGCCATTGCCGGCACCGGCATCATCGGCCTCTTCGAGGGCTGGCTTCGCCCTTACTTCGAAAGCGGCGCCCTTGAGCCGGTGCTCGAGCCGTGGTGGCAGAGTTTTTCCGGACCGTTTCTCTACTACCCCGGCCGGCGCCTGGTGCCGGCCCCGCTGCGCGCGTTCATCGATTTCATCAGGGCCGGCAAGTCCTGAAGTCCATCGCGAGCATGAGTTGCGTCGGCGCCATCACTCCACCCGGCGCTCCGCGCCGACCTCCCCATTGAGGGGAGGTAGGGCGCCGCGCTCTTTTACCTCCCCTCGATGGGGAGGTCGCGCCGCAGGCGCGGGTGGGGTGACTGCCGAGACGTAAACAAAGAGCCCCAAAGCAAAAGGCCGCCCGGAGGCGGCCTTTTCGATCTTGTTGGGCCCTCGGCGTAGCGCTTCGAGAACTGGCCCCAAGCGCTTCTTAGCGCTTGGAAAACTGGAAGCTGCGACGGGCCTTCGCCTTGCCGTACTTCTTGCGCTCGACGACGCGGCTGTCGCGGGTCAGGAAGCCGCCCTTCTTGAGCACGGCGCGCAGCGTCGGCTCATAGTAGGTCAGCGCCTTGGAGATGCCGTGGCGCACGGCGCCGGCCTGGCCGGAAAGGCCGCCGCCGACGACAGTGGCGACGATGTCGTACTGGCCCGAACGGTTGGAAGCGATGATCGGCTGGTTGAGGATCATCTGCAGGACCGGGCGCGCGAAATAGGTCGCGAATTCCTTGTCGTTGACGATGATCTTGCCCGAGCCGGGCTTCACCCAGACACGCGCAATAGCGTTCTTGCGCTTGCCGGTGGCATAGGCGCGGCCCGACTTGTCGAGCTTCTGGACGTGGACGGGGGCCGCCGGCTGCGTGTTGGTGTTGCCGGTGGCGGCGCCCAGTTCTGCGAGCGAGGAAAGCTCAGCCATCTTATGCGACCTTCTTGTTCTTGGAATTCAGCTTGGCCACGTCGAGAACCTGGGGCTGCTGGGCGACATGCGGATGCTCGGCGCCTGCATAGACGCGCAGGTTTTTCATCTGGCGACGGCCGAGCGGGCCACGCGGCACCATGCGCTCAACGGCCTTCTCGACGACACGCTCGGGGAAACGGCCCTCGAGCAGCTGGCGCGCGGTGCGCTCCTTGATGCCGCCGGGGTGGCCGGTGTGCCAGTAATAGACCTTGTCGGTGAACTTCTTGCCGGTGAACACCACCTTGTCGGCATTGATGACGATGACATTGTCGCCGTCGTCGACATGCGGGGTGAAGGTCGGCTTGTGCTTGCCGCGAAGATGATTGGCGATGACAGTGGCCAGACGACCGACGACGAGACCTTCGGCGTTGATCAGGATCCACTTCTTCACCACATCCGCAGGCTTCTGCGAAAAGGTTGTCATGTTTTCTGCTTTCGGTTCGGACCTTCACGAGGGAAGGCGTTTCTTGTTGCTTGAATTGGCGAAAAGCGCTTGCCCGCCGCCAATAACAAAACGGCGGCCTTTGCGGGCCGCTGCTTCGTGAAGGGCTTATAGGGGAGGGCGAGGGTGGCGTCAAGGCGCACGAGAAGGCTGATAGCAGGTAAAGCAAAGTAAAAACAATGCCTTAAGTAAAAGGTATTATTTTACCACACTGATCTGCGGGCGCTTGCCTGGGGCGGCCTTAGTGCTTTGCCTCGATTTCCCTGCGCGCGGCGCTGGAAAGGAACGCTGATCGCGTAATGCCGCGCTCGCGGGCGGCGGCGTCGATCGCCCGCAAAACACCGCGCTCGAAAGTGACGTTCGCCCTGACGACGGCGCTGTCATTGTCGATGAGCGGCACAGAGACCAGATAGCCACCTTCGGCAAGTGCGTTGCGTATGTCGGGGAGGGCGACAATTGCTTCGTGGCTGGACGGTTCGGGAACAGGCATGTCCTCCGCCCACAATTGCAAGGCTTCAACTGCGTTGGGCATGATGTCCTCCGCTGCGTCGGCGGCGGAAAAGCAGCCGGGAATGTCCGGAAAGCGGATGCCAAACGCGCTGTCGGGATCTTTGTCGACCAAGGCGAAATAGTTCTTCATCACAGCCTCCAGGACGCGTCAGCCTATCTTGATCCAACCAGCTTGCTTGGCGATCGCGCGAGCAGTGCCGGTCGGCAGATCCTTCTCGGGATGCGGGACAATCAACACGATCTCGCCTTTGCGGAATTTGTGGTGCGAGCCGCGCACGGAAATCAGTTCGAACCCATCCTCCTTGAGGCGCTTTACGATCCTGCGGCTGTCACGTTCGAGCAAAAATCACCTATGCGCATATATATACACATCAAAGGAAAATTCAATCGTCAGGATCGTTTCGGCGGGATCGAATAGGTGCCGGTGGCGTGCGCCACCGTGTGTCCGTCCGGGCCGGCGACGATGTCGATGTCGAATACCATCAGGCTCTTTCCCAGCTTCAGGATGCGGCAATGGCCGTCGATCGGTCCAGCCTCGGCCTTGCGGACGAAGTTGATGTTGAGATTGGTGGTGACCGAGAGCGCATCCGGTCCGGCATGCGACAGCACGCAGACATAACCGCCGATGTCGGCCAACGTGAACAGCGAAGGACCGGACACCGTGCCGCCGGGGCGCAGATGCCGCTCGCCGGCATTGAGCCGCACAACACAGCCGCCCGGGGACACGTCGACCGCCTCGTAATATCTAAACTGCTCGTTGAGTTGCGGATAGACGGTCTCCATCAGCGCGTTGATTTGTTGTGCGGTCAGGACCGGCGTGAGATTGGAATGGGCGGGCATGTCGGCCTCTCGTTTTGTGCATGCCTGTATGAGCGCAGCGCGGCATTTCTGGCAACCTTCGTCCCTTGGCGCAAGCGATCGGTGTTGGACGAAACCCGATCCGGTATTAGATACTCTGACAGCCCCGAGCGGAATCGCGGAGACCCTATCCATGGCCGAAATCCTTGCCATCAAGCCTGCTGCCGTTGACGGTCCGGTTGCCGCAAGGCTGGACAAGGGCGTGCTGCGCCTGACGCTCGCCAATCCACCCGCCAACGCGCTGTCGCTGGCAGTGATGGCGGCGCTGACGGCGGAACTCGAGCGCGCCAGGGCCGACAAGGCCGTTCGCGTCATCGTTTTGTCGGCGTCCGGCAAGGTGTTCTGCGCCGGCCATGATCTCAAGGAAATGACCGCGCGGCGCGCCGATGCCGATCATGGCAAGGCCTTCTTCGAAGAGACCTTCGCGGCTTGTGCCGCGCTGATGCAGGCGATCGTGCGTCATCCGCTGCCCGTGATTGCCGAAGTTGACGGCCTCGCCACCGCCGCAGGGCTGCAACTGGTCGCCAGTTGCGATCTGGCGATTGCCTCGCATGAGGCGACCTTCTGCACGCCGGGCGTCAACATCGGCCTGTTCTGCTCGACGCCGATGGTGGCGCTGTCGCGCAACGTCTCGCGCAAGCATGCGATGGAGATGCTGTTGACCGGCGAGACGATCGATGCGGCGACCGCCAAGGAATTCGGCCTGGTCAACCGCGTCGTGCCGCGCGAATATCTGAATCAGATTGTCACCAAATACGCGCAAACCATTGCTTCCAAATCATCTTTGGTGGTCAAGACCGGCAAGGAAGCCTTTTACGCGCAGGCCGAAATGGGACTGGCGGACGCCTATGCCTACACCGGCCGCGTCATGGTTGAGAACATGCTTGCGCGCGACGCCGAGGAAGGCATCGGCGCCTTCATCAGCAAGCGCAAGCCGGAGTGGGCGGACGAATAGGAGCAGCACCATGGAACCCCGCATCTCCATCATCACCATCGCCACCGACGATCTCGACCGCGCCGTGCGCTTCTATGAAGCGATGGGGCTGACCCGTCACGCCGGCATCACCGAGGGTGTCGCCTTCTTCCAGATGGGCGGCGTCATTCTCGGCCTGTTTCCGCGCGCCAGCGCCGAGGAGGATTCGGGTGTTGCCTTTTCCGGCGCACCGTCCGCTGTCTATCTCGCCTACAACACCCGTTCCGAAACGGAGGTCGATGAAGTCCTCGCCAGGGCCGAGAAAGCCGGCGGCCGCATCGTCAAGCCGGCCGGGCGCGCCTTCTGGGGCGGCTGGTATGGCTATTTCGCCGACGCCGACGGGCATGTCTGGGAAGTGGCGCACAATCCGGCCTTTCCGATCGCGGAAGACGGCACGATCTCGCTGCCCGATTGATGGCCTACCGCAAGCAGCTGACGCGGCTCAAGGCACCCTATCTCAAGCGTATTCTGCTCGACCCCGCGCGGGTCGAGGATTGGGAAAAATACCCCTGGAACCTGCCGCTGTTTCGCGGCCACGACTTCGAACTCGAATTCACCACGCCGATCACCATTATCGTCGGCGAGAACGGCACCGGCAAATCGACGCTGCTCGAGGCGATCGGCGCGCTGGCCGGCTATGACGAAGCCGGCGGCGGCAAGGGCTACCGGCCGGTCGACCATTCCAGCGCCATCGACAAGAGTGGTGCTGCGCTAGCAGACACATTCCGGGGCCACTGGCTGCCGAAAGTCACCGCCGGCTGGTTCTTTCGCGCTGAATCCTTCTATTCTGTGGCTCGCTATCTCGATCAGGCGGCGCTGGAAGACCCGTTCAGGCCACCACCACCGGATTTCCTGTCCTGGTCGCATGGCGAGGGGTTCATCCGCTTTTTCGAGGAGCGCTGCCGCAGGCAAGGCATCTACATCCTCGACGAGCCCGAGAGCGCGCTGTCTCCGTCGCGCCAGATCGAGCTGCTCAAGATGCTGCGGCGCATGGACCGGTCGGGCACCGCGCAGGTGATCATGGCGACGCATTCGCCATTGCTGATGGCCTGTCCCGGCGCGCAACTGTTCCGCATCAGCCGGTTTGGGCTGGAACCCGCCGACTTTCGTGATACCGACCACTTCCGCATGCTGCGCGATTTCAGCAATGACCCCGATGGTTTTCTCGACGAGGCGTTGTATGAGGACGGGCATGAACCACGATAACTACGACAACACCTACATCGCCGGCATCCTCAACTCGGTGAAGACTATCGCCATGGTCGGCGCATCCGCCAATGATGTGCGGCCAAGCTATTTCGTGCTGAAATATCTGCTGGCCAAGGGGTTTTCGGTGTTTCCGATCAATCCCGGCCAGGCCGGCAAGGAGATACTCGGCCGGATGACTTATGCCAGGCTCGCCGATATTCCGGAGCCGATCGACATGGTCGACATTTTTCGCGCGCCGGCGGCAGTGCCCGGCATCGTCGACGAGGTGTTGCGGCTCGATCCCCTGCCGAAAGTGATCTGGATGCAGCTTGGCGTGCGCCATGACGAGGCAGCCGCCCGCGCCGAGGCCGCCGGCATCAAGGTGGTGATGAACCGCTGCCCCAAGATCGAATATGGCAAACTGTCCGGCGAGATCGGCTGGACTGGCGTCAACTCCGGCGTGCTGTCGTCGAAGAAGCCGCTGATGCGCTCCGGATTCCAGAGTTTCGGCGTGCGCCAGAAGTAGGCGAGGGGCAACAGCGCAAAATTATTCCGGCAAACGCCGTATTTTCCTGCCGCTTGATAGAAGGTCCTGCACGGAAGGGTATTTTCTTCTTTGCATTCGCGGCCGGGCTTCGCCAAGAATGCCCGGCGAATTTCAGAAGGTTTTTTCAGGGAGGTTTTCAGTGACCCGCACGCCAGGTTTCAATACGCTCGCTGTCCACGCCGGCGCCAAGCCCGACCCGGCGACCGGCGCGCGCGCCACGCCGATCTACCAGACGACCTCCTTCGTCTTCGACGACGCCGACCATGCCGCCTCACTGTTCGGACTGAAGGCTTTCGGCAACATCTACACCCGCATCATGAATCCGACGCAGGCGGTGCTGGAAGAGCGCATGGCGGCACTCGAAGGCGGCACGGCGGCTCTTGCGGTCGCCTCCGGTCACGCCGCGCAGGTGATCGTGTTCCACAATCTGATGCAGCCTGGCGACAATTTCGTTGCGGCCAACAAGCTCTATGGCGGTTCGATCAACCAGTTCGGCCATGCCTTCAAGAATTATGGCTGGGAGGTGCGCTGGGCCGATACCAACGACATCTCGACCTTCGAAAGCCAGATCGACGACAGGACCAAGGCGATCTTCATCGAGAGCCTCGCCAATCCGGGCGGCACCTTCGTCGATATCGAGAAGATCGGCGACATCGCGCGCAAGCACGGCCTGCCGCTCATCGTCGACAACACGCTGGCCTCGCCCTACCTGATCCGGCCGATCGAGCATGGCGCCGACATCGTCGTCCATTCGCTGACCAAGTTCATCGGCGGCCACGGCAATTCGATCGGCGGCGCCGTCGTCGATGGCGGCACCTTCGACTGGTCGAAGTCGGGCAAGTACCCGATGCTGTCTGAGTCGCGCCCCGAATATGGCGGTCTAATCCTGCATGAAACCTTCGGCAATTTCGCTTTCGCCATTGCCGCGCGTGTGCTCGGCCTGCGCGATCTCGGCCCGGCGATCTCGCCGTTCAACGCGTTCCTCATCCTGACCGGCCTGGAAACCCTGCCGCTGCGCATGCAGCGCCACTGCGACAACGCCGTGACGGTTGCTGCCTGGCTGTCCAACCACCCCAAGGTTGCCTCGGTGAACTATCCCGGCCTGCCCAGCGACAAGAACAACGCCCTGCAGAAGAAATACTCACCACTTGGCGCCGGCGCCGTGTTCACCTTCGCTCTCAAGGGCGGCTATGACGCCGGCGTCAAATTCGTCGAGGCGCTCGAACTGTTCTCGCACCTCGCCAATGTCGGCGACACCAAGTCGCTGGTCATCCATCCGGCGTCGACCACGCACCGCCAGCTTTCCGACGAGCAGAAGGTCAAGGCCGGCGCGGGACCGGACACGGTGCGGCTGTCGATCGGCATCGAGGACGTCAACGACATCGTCGCCGACCTCGAACAGGCGCTCGGCAAGGTCTGAGCGCATTACCCTCCCGCTGCGCGGGGAGGGCATAGTGATATCGAAAAGAGGCCATCCTTGTCGCGGTCGACGCCGGCATAAAATCAAGCATTTGGTGTCAGCAGACCGTGCGCGCGGTCTGAAATAAAGGAAATTGAACGCTGCACCAGTGCCGCCCGCAGCACTTGAAACCATGCCCGGGTCTTCCATGTAATACGCAATAGCGCACAACTTTCCGAATGAGGAAGCGCCGGCAGATGAGTCTGCTCCACACCAGCAATTCAACAGAGCATCGCCGTGCCGGCCATCGTTGGCCGGCAGCGTTAACAACAGAGCGTTTTCCTCTTCGTTGTCAGACGAAGGGAGATACACAATGGCAAAGGTCGTTTGCGTCCTCTATGACGATCCGGTCGACGGTTATCCGACAAAATATGCGCGGGACGGCCTGCCAAAGCTCGACCGCTATCCCGGCGGCCAGACACTTCCCACGCCGAAGGCCATCGACTTTGAACCGGGGATCCTGCTCGGCAGCGTGTCCGGCGAACTCGGTCTCCGGAAATTTCTCGAAAGCGCGGGCCACAGCCTGGTGGTGACCTCGGACAAGGACGGTCCCGCCAGCGTTTTTGAACGCGAACTCGTTGACGCCGAAATCGTGATCTCGCAGCCGTTCTGGCCGGCATATCTGACCGAAGAACGAATAGCCAAGGCAAGCAGACTGAAGCTTGCGATCACCGCCGGCATCGGATCCGATCATGTCGATCTTCAGGCCGCCATGGACCGCGGCATAACGGTCGCCGAGGTGACTTACTGCAATTCGATCAGCGTGTCCGAGCATGTGGTCATGATGATCCTGGGGCTCGTGCGCAACTACATCCCGTCCTACCAGTGGGTCGTGAAAGGCGGCTGGAATATCGCCGACTGCGTCGCACGCTCCTACGATATCGAGGGAATGCAGATCGGAACCGTCGGTGCCGGCCGGATCGGCAGCGCGGTGTTGCGCCGGCTGAAGCCGTTCGACGTCAAGTTGCACTACACCGATCGCCACCGCCTGCCTGAGGCGGTCGAGAAAGAGCTTGGCGTCACCTTCCACAAGGACCCCGCATCCATGGTCGGCGTCTGCGACGTGGTGACGATCAATGCGCCTCTGCATCCGGAGACGGAAAACCTCTTTGACGAGACGATGATTGCCAGGATGAAACGTGGCGCCTATCTGGTGAACACGGCGCGCGGCAAGATCTGCAATCGTGACGCCATCGCCCGCGCGCTGGAGAGTGGCCAACTCGCCGGCTATGCCGGTGACGTCTGGTTCCCGCAGCCGGCTCCCAAGGACCATCCGTGGCGATCGATGCCGCATCACGGCATGACGCCGCACATCTCAGGATCGTCGCTCTCCGCCCAGGCGCGCTACGCCGCGGGCACCCGCGAAATTCTGGAATGCTGGTTCGAAGGCCGGCCGATCCGTGAGGAATATCTGATCGTCGATGGCGGCAAGCTCTCCGGCGCTGGTGCTCATTCCTACAGCGCTGGCGACGCCACCCGCGGTTCGGAAGAGGCGGCACGCTTCACGCGGCGAATATGATCTACATACGACACAGTGAGGTGCGTTCCCAACGCCATAGATTTCTAGCTGGAGCCTCCGGAAATCGATCCGATTTTCGGGGTTGTGCGCTTGACGACCTTCCTCACAAAGGGAGAGGGTAAGCCCGCTACAGCGGAGCCTTTCATGAGCGCAGCGACTTTCCTTTCCCTCGACGCCAACAGCGTCGAGGCCGAGCCTGGCTCGCCTGCGCCGGATCGCCTGATTTCAGGTGATCCGAAATTCCTCACCTGGAACGTCGAGGAGCGGGAAGGCGGCCTCTACGCCGGCATCTGGGAATCGACCCCGGGCAAATGGCGCATCGTCTATGACGAATGGGAATTCTGCCACATCCTGTCCGGTGTTTCGGTGATCGCGGAGGATGGCGGGCAGGCGCGCACCGTCAAGACCGGCGACAGTTTTGTGCTGAGGCCCGGCTTCAAGGGCAGCTGGGAAGTGCTTGAAACGACTCGCAAGGAGTATGTGATCAAGCTGTAGGCATCGAGAACGGATCAGACGACGCGATCCCGCAGCCCCAGGCCCGCGATTGTCAGAAGCCGACGGCGAGCGTTTCCAGCCCATGGAAGTGGTAAGTGTCGCGGAAGCGCGCCTCTTCAGCAAGATGGAGCTTTGGGTGCCGTTCGAACAAGGTTTTCAGCGACACCTGCAATTCGAGCCGGGCCAGCGGCGCACCGATGCAGAAATGAATGCCGGCGCCGAAGGATGTGTTCTTCTGGTCCGCACGATCGGGCCGGAAGGCTTGCGGTTCGGCAAAGGCGCGCGGGTCATGGTTGGCCATGCCGAGCAGTAGCCCGATCGTCTGGCCCGGTTGCACGACGATGCCGGGCGAGACTTCGATCTCCTGATAGGCGTAGCGCGTGAACATATGCAGCGGTGCGTCGATGCGCAGGCATTCCTCGACCGTTGCCGCGGTCGCTTCGGGTGAACTGAAGAAGCGGTTGACATCGCCGCCTTGCGCCAGGATCGAGCGGACGGCATTGCCGGTCTGATGCACGGTCGCTTCATGGCCGGCATTGAGCAGCAGGATCGCCGAGGATACCATCTCGTCCTCCGACAGTTTTTGGCCGCCCTCTTGCGCCGAGATCAGCAGCGACAGCAGGTCGTCGCCGGGGTTCTTGCGTCGCTCGGTGACGTAACCGCGCAGGAAATCGGCAAATTCGCCTGCGGCGCGGTTGGCCGTCTCCTCGGTTTCGCGCGTGCGGCCATGCATGTACATGGCAACCATCTGGTGCGACCAGCCGAGCAGTTGCGGCCCCATCTCGACCGGCACGCCAAGCATTTCGGCAATGATGGTGATCGGCAGCGGCGCCGCAAAGGCCGGCAACAGGTCGACGGTCTTGCCCGGTTCGAAACGGTCGATCAGCTCGTTGGCGAGCGCTTCGACACGCGGTCGCAGCCGTTCGACCTGGCGCGAGACGAAGGCACGATTGACCAGCGTTCGGAGTCGCGTGTGCACCGGCGGCTCCAGCTCCAGCATCGAATTGGCTTCGATGCCGTCGAAAGCGCTGAGATGGCTGCGGTCTTGACCAATGCCGCGACTGTCCGGAATGCCGGCCGGGTTCTGGCGGCCGAAGCGCCGGTCGCGCAGCAGCCGGTTGACGTCGTCAAAGCCGCCAAAGCACCAGAAGCCGAATTCTTCCCAGAAGAACGCGTTCGATGTGCCGTGCAGAAAGGCATAGGCCCCGTACGGGTTCTGAAAAAAGGCCGACTCGTGCGGGTCAAGCCGCAGACGTCGAGTGGCTGGATCAAAGGCCAGGGCGGGTGGCGTCAATTTGCTCATGCCAGACCAATAGCGCGGCTTGCCAGCCGGGTTCCAGACCGTATGTTGGCGCCGAACAGCCCAATGCGTTGAGCCAGCCGGACCGGCTGCGGAAAGACTGAACTGATGAATATCATCGTTGTCGGCGCGGGTATTGCCGGTCTCTCCACCGCGTGGTCGCTGGTCAAGGCAGGTCACAGCGTTTCGATCGTCGAGCAGGGACCGATCCCCAACCCGCTGGCCGCGTCGGGTGACCACCATCGCATCATCCGCCGCGCCTACCGGGCCGGAACCGGCTATGGCCGGCTGATCACCGAGGCCTATCAGGCCTGGGACGAGATGTGGGCCGATCTCGGCGAAAGCCATCTCGATGCGCGCGGATTTGTCTGCGTTTCGCGCGAGCCCGGCGATGAGGCCGAGGAATACCGTGAGGGCCTGGAAGAAGGCAATTTTCCTTTCGAATTGCTGGAGCCGGACGCGGCCGTGAAACGCTGGCCGTTCCTCGAAGCCGGTTCGTTCCGCTACGCCTATTTTTCGACCGAAGGCGGCGCGCTGCATTGCCGCAAGATCGCCTCCAGCCTGGCAAAGTGGCTGCGCGACGACGGCGCCAATGTCTACGAACACAGCAGGGTCACCGCGATCGACGCCGACGCCGGCCATATCGTGCTCGAAAGTGGCGAGACGATGCAGGCCGACCGCATCGTCGTCGCTGCCGGTGCCTGGGTGTTGAAACTGTTCCCGGAGCTGGACGGCGAATTGAAGACCTATCGAACCGCACTCGCCTATGTAGAACCGCCGGCCGACCTCGAGGCCGCCTGGCAGGCTTCACCGGTTGTCCTCGATATCGGCGGCGCGGTCGACGGCTATGTGATCCCGCCCTCGGGCGGCGCCGGCATGAAATTCGGTTCCGGGCTGCACAGGGTGCCGACCAGCGATGCCGATTGGAACCGTGAGCCGGTGGCGGGCGAGGGCGAGGCGATCCGTAACCTGTTCTCGCCGCCGATCGCCCGGATCGAGGAATACAGGGTGACCGAGGTCGTCACCTGCGCTTACACTTTCACCGCCGACGAGAAATTCTTCGCCCATGAGCGAGGAAAATGCCTGATCGTCTCGGCCTGCTCCGGCCATGGCTACAAGTTCGGTGCGGCGGTTGGCCGGCGCGTTGCCGCCGCCGTTGGCAATGGCGATATCGCCGGCTTGAAGGCATGGCTGCGGGCGGAGGTGGCCTGAACGCTTTCGGGGCCTAATCCTGGCAATGCCTGGGAATATGCACGCGCCGCCAGCCTGAAGACCCTTCACGGACCAGCACGCGGCGCGCCACGGTCCGGTAGGAGGCGGGGACATCGATGATGCGCCTTTGCTCCGGCTGCACCAGCACTTCCTCGGCGATGCTGTCGTACTGTGCCGGGATGACGACACGGCGCGTGCGTTCGGGCTGGATCACCACGGTTTCGGCGACGCGCTCATAGCGCGCCTTGTGCCAGATCTTGCACAGCACCTTGCGGCCATGGATGACGCGCCATTCCCAGGAATAGCCGCCGCCATCGACCCGGACCGTATGATAGACGGTGCGGGTGATCGCGGGCACGACCTCATAGGTCACTTGTGCCGGAACCGTCATCACCACGCGTTCGCGCGTACCGTAGATGGGCGGAGTGTAGTCAACCTGCTGGCCGGGCGGGCTGACCAGCACGTCTTCATAAACCGTGTCGTAGACGGCCGAAGTGCGGACAGGTTCATAGCATTCGACGGCCCGGCCGCCGGCCGCTGTCTGCGAAATCGTGCCGAGCATGGTCAGCCCGGCAATGGTGAAGCATGCGGTTTTCCCAGACATGACACTCCCCTGTGAACGGCACAATGACGGTTCAACGTTGGATTGTAGGGGAAGAGACGTCGGGGGAAAGTGGATTTGCCGTATTTCGTTAAGCGATGCGGTTAAGAAATTGCTACGGTGGTGACGCCACAGCCGAACGATCACGGCAGGTCGATGAATCCCGTGAAATGTAACCTTGATTCGACTTACCCAGATGGCTAGGACGGGTCGGCCTTGCACAAGGATGAGCCGGCATCCTATTTACAGAATAACGATCCAGAACCGATTCTGCCCGATCTGCCAGCATTCCGGCGCCGGAATCCCACCGCGAGATAAGAGATAGCGAATGAAGAACCCCGTCGAAACCTACATGAACCTCGTTCCGATGGTGGTCGAACAGACCAATCGCGGCGAGCGGGCCTACGACATTTTCTCGCGCCTCCTCAAGGAGCGCATCATTTTCATCACCGGTCCGGTCGAGGACGGCATGGCGACGCTGGTCTGCGCGCAGCTTTTGTTCCTGGAAGCCGAGAATCCGAAGAAGGAAATCAATCTCTACATCAACTCGCCGGGCGGCGTCGTCACCTCGGGCATGGCGATCTACGACACCATGCAGTTCATCAAGCCGGCCGTGTCGACGCTCTGCATCGGCCAGGCGGCCTCGATGGGCTCGCTGCTTCTGACCGCCGGCCACAAGGACATGCGCTTTGCCACGCCGAACGCCCGCATCATGGTTCACCAGCCTTCCGGCGGCTTCCAGGGCCAGGCATCCGACATCGAGCGCCATGCCCTGGATATCATCAAGCTGAAGCGTCGCCTCAACGAGGTCTACGTCAAGCACACCGGCAAGAGCTACGACGAGATCGAGAAGACGCTCGACCGCGACCATTTCATGACGGCCGACGAAGCCAAGGATTTCGGCCTCATCGACAAGGTCATTTCGTCGCGCGAAGCGGCAGAAAGCGCTGTGGCATAAAGGCCAGTTGGCAGTTGGATGGCACCATCACGCGCTTTTGGCGCGTCTTGCGGCATTTCGGCCACAATTGGCTGTTCCCTCGGGGGACAGGATTGCCTACGTTAAGGCTATGTTGAGTTTCGGCGGCTTAGCTTTATGCGGGGTTGTCGCGAATCATTGCCACGTTTTCTGATTTGTGTTTCGTACGGAATGCGTTGCAGGAGCCGGGACACACTGGCGGCGGCGGATTCCCGCGATAGATAGAGTATGCGCCCTTTCAGCCAGACCATCGGCGGGCGGCCATGAAAGGACATGAAAATGAGCAAGGTCGGCAACAACAGCGGCGATTCCAAGAACACGCTTTACTGCTCGTTTTGCGGCAAAAGCCAGCACGAAGTGCGCAAGCTGATCGCCGGTCCGACGGTCTTCATCTGCGACGAGTGCGTCGAACTCTGCATGGACATCATCCGCGAGGAGAACAAGACCTCGATGGTGAAGTCGCGCGAAGGCGTGCCGACACCGCAGGAAATCCTCAAGGTTCTCGACGACTATGTCATCGGCCAGCCCTACGCCAAGCGCGTGCTGTCGGTGGCGGTCCACAACCACTACAAGCGCCTCGCGCATGCCGGCAAGAACAACGATGTCGAGTTGGCGAAGTCCAACATCCTGCTGATCGGCCCGACCGGTTGCGGCAAGACGCTGCTTGCGCAGACCCTGGCCCGCATCATCGACGTGCCCTTCACCATGGCTGACGCGACGACGCTGACCGAAGCCGGTTATGTCGGCGAGGACGTCGAAAACATCATCCTGAAGCTCTTGCAATCGGCCGACTACAACGTCGAGCGTGCCCAGCGCGGCATCGTCTACATCGACGAAATCGACAAGATTTCGCGCAAGTCTGACAACCCCTCGATCACCCGCGACGTATCGGGCGAGGGCGTGCAGCAGGCACTCTTGAAGATCATGGAAGGCACCGTTGCTTCCGTGCCGCCGCAGGGCGGCCGCAAGCATCCACAGCAGGAGTTCCTGCAGGTCGACACCGCCAACATCCTGTTCATCTGCGGCGGCGCCTTTGCCGGGCTGGACAAGATCATCTCGGATCGCGGCCGCAAGACCTCGATCGGCTTCGGCGCCGTCGTCGCTTCACCCGAGGATCGCCGCACCGGCGATGTCTTCCGCCTGGTCGAGCCCGAAGATCTGTTGAAGTTCGGTCTCATCCCCGAGTTTGTCGGCCGTCTGCCGGTTCTGGCGACGCTGGAAGATCTCGACGAGCCGGCGCTGATCCAGATCCTGACCGAGCCGAAGAACGCGCTGGTCAAGCAGTATCAGCGGCTGTTCGAGATGGAGAATGTCGACCTGACCTTCCACGAGAACGCGCTGTCGGCGATCGCCAAGCGCGCCATCGAGCGCAAGACCGGCGCCCGTGGCCTGCGTTCGATCATGGAGGCGATCCTGCTCGACACGATGTTCGAGCTTCCCGCACTCGAAGGCGTGCGCGAAGTGGTGATTTCGGAAGAAGTGGTGACCGGCAGCGCCCGGCCGCTCTACATCTACTCCGAGCAGAAGGAAAAGAAGGGCAATGTCAGCGCCTGACATGAGCCCGCAGCGAAATTCTGAAACGGCGCCGCAAGGCGCCGTTTTGCTGTCGCACAGCGGTTTTGCGCGGCGTACGGGCTGGGCGTCGCAAATGTGTCACTCGCGGACGGGTTGAAAGTGTGGATTTGGACATGCCCCTTGATCTTTGGGGGTCGTGCATCCAACTAACTGGAGAAGGCCGAGGTGCCCGATTTCTGTGCTTGTAAAACTCCCGTCACAAACGGTGGTAGGCGGAACGATCCCCGGTCGTTAATATAAGATTCGCGGTTGGCTGATTGGCGGCCGCGACATGAAAGGTTAGACAATGGCCAAAATATCCAAGGCACCCAGCGACGGCGTCTTCGCAGTTCTCCCACTGCGCGACATCGTGGTGTTCCCGCATATGATCGTTCCGCTCTTCGTTGGGCGTGAGAAGTCGATCAAGGCGCTGGAAGAGGTGATGGGTCAGGAAAAGCAGATCCTGCTTGCCACCCAGATGAATGCCGCAGACGACGATCCTGAGCCCGATGCCATCTTCGACATCGGCACGCTCGCCAATGTGCTGCAATTGCTGAAGCTGCCCGACGGCACCGTCAAGGTTCTGGTCGAGGGTGCCTCGCGCGCGAAAATCGTCTCGTTCACCGACCGTCCCGACTTCCACGAGGCCCGTGCCGCAGCGCTGATCGAGCCGGAGGAGGAAGAGGTCGAGGTCGAGGCGTTGGCGCGGTCGGTCGTCACCGACTTCGAGAACTACGTCAAGCTGAACAAGAAGATCTCGCCCGAAGTGGTGGGTGCGGCTAGCCAGATCGACGACTATTCCAAGCTCGCCGATACGGTCGCTTCGCATCTCGCCATCAAGATTCCTGAAAAGCAGGAAATGCTGGCCACGCTCTCGGTCAAGGAGCGGCTGGAAAAGGCGATGGGCTTCATGGAAGCCGAAATCTCCGTCCTGCAGGTGGAGAAGCGCATCCGTTCGCGCGTCAAGCGCCAGATGGAGAAGACGCAGCGCGAATACTACCTCAACGAGCAGATGAAGGCGATCCAGAAGGAGCTCGGCGAAGGCGAGGACGGCCGCGACGAAGCTGCCGAGATCGAGGCGCGCATCAAGAAGACCAAGCTCTCCAAGGAGGCCCGCGAAAAGGCGGAAGCCGAGTTGAAGAAGCTCAGGACGATGTCGCCGATGTCGGCTGAATCGACCGTCGTGCGCAACTATCTCGACTGGATCCTGTCGATTCCGTGGGGCAAGAACTCCAAGGTCAAGCAGGACCTGGCCTTCGCGCAGAACGTGCTCGACACCGATCATTTCGGCCTCGACAAGGTCAAGGACCGCATCGTCGAGTACCTTGCCGTGCAAAGCCGCCAGAAGAAGCTGAAGGGGCCGATCCTGTGCCTCGTCGGCCCCCCCGGCGTCGGCAAGACCTCGCTCGGCAAGTCGATCGCCAAGGCGACCGGTCGCGAATTCATCCGCATGGCGCTGGGCGGCGTGCGCGACGAAGCCGAGATCCGTGGCCATCGCCGCACCTATATCGGCTCGATGCCCGGCAAGGTCATCCAGTCGATGAAGAAGGCGAAGAAGTCCAATCCGCTCTTCCTGCTCGACGAGATCGACAAGATGGGCCAGGACTTCCGTGGCGATCCGTCATCGGCGCTGCTCGAGGTGCTCGATCCCGAGCAGAACTCGACGTTCATGGACCATTACCTCGAAGTCGAATACGACCTGTCGAGCGTGATGTTCGTAACGACGGCGAACACGCTGAACATCCCTGCGCCGTTGATGGATCGCATGGAGATCATCCGTATCGCCGGCTACACCGAGGACGAGAAGATCGAAATCGCCAAGCGGCACCTGATGCCGAAGGTGATCCGCGATCACGCCCTGCAGCCGAAGGAGTTCTCCGTCGGCGAGGACGCGATCCGCGCCATCATCCAGACCTATACCCGTGAAGCGGGCGTCAGGAGCCTGGAGCGCGAGCTGATGAAGCTCGGGCGCAAGGCGGTGACCGAGATCCTGAAGACGAAGAAGAAGACGGTGAACATCACGGCGGCGAACCTCGCCGACTACCTCGGTGTTCCGCGCTTCCGCTTCGGCCAGGTCGAGGCTGACGATCAAGTCGGTGTCGTTACCGGGCTCGCCTGGACGGAAGTCGGCGGCGAGTTGCTCACGATTGAAGGTGTCATGATGCCCGGCAAGGGCCGCATGACGGTGACCGGCAATCTGCGCGACGTGATGAAGGAATCGATATCGGCGGCGGCTTCCTATGTCCGCTCCCGTGCCATCGATTTCGGCGTCGAGCCGCCGCTGTTCGACAAGCGCGACATCCACGTGCACGTGCCGGAAGGTGCGACGCCCAAGGACGGACCGTCGGCCGGTGTGGCGATGGCGACCGCGATCGTCTCCGTTCTGACCGGCATTCCGGTCAAGGCGGATGTGGCGATGACCGGCGAGATCACGCTGCGCGGCAGGGTTCTGCCGATCGGCGGCCTGAAGGAGAAGCTGCTTGCCGCTTTGCGCGGCGGCATCAAGAAGGTGCTGATCCCGGAAGACAACGCCAAGGACCTGGCGGAGATTCCGGACAACGTGAAGAACGGGATGGAGATCATTCCGGTCGCACGGGTCGGTGAGGTGTTGCGCCACGCGCTGGTGCGTATGCCGGAGCCGATCGAATGGGTCGAACCGGTCAATCCTCCGGCCACGACCGACACCACGGACGATGCCGGAAAGACGCTTGCGCATTAGAGTGTCGCGCGTCCACCTGGACGCGCAAACGACGCCCTAACACCTGGACTTGCGCATGGTCCCTTCCGGAAACCGACTGCGGTTTTCGGGGCCATGCGTTGGTTTTCGCCAAGGTTGCAGTGCACAAACGGAGAGCCGGGCCTAGCGCCCGGCTTTTTCATGTGAAAAACCCAGCATTTCCGGGCTTTTTCCGCTTTTTTCCTGCCTTTTCGACTTGGTTGCGGCAACGCTTCTTTCTAAAGTCCGTTTCCTGCCGGATGAGTCGATAGTTCCGGTGTTCTCATGGAAGGGAATTTTTATGAACAAGAACGAACTGGTGTCCGCTGTCGCCGACGCCGCGAGCATTTCGAAGGGTGACGCGCAGTCGGCGGTCGATGCGGTATTTTCCGTGATCAGCGGCGAACTGAAGAAGGGCGGCGATGTCCGGCTTGTCGGCTTTGGCAATTTCACCGTGTCAAAGCGTGCGGCTTCGACCGGCCGCAACCCGCAGACCGGCGCCGAAGTCCAGATCCCGGCGCGCACCGTGCCGAAGTTCTCGGCCGGCAAGGGCCTCAAGGACGCAGTCAACTAAGCGCCTTTTTTCTTTTCAGAGACCAGAAAAGCCGGGCTTGCCCGGCTTTTCATTTTTGTGCCCGACGCCGATGCGAGTGGCGCCGGATTATGCGGTCGGCGCCTCGGGGCGCATGAGGCCTTCCTTCTTGAGATCGGCCCAAAGCGCTGTGGGCAGTTTCGCATCGAGCAGCGAGCGGTTGCTCTCGACTTCGCTCGGCCGCTGGCCACCGGGGATCACCGAGACGACCGACGGGTGCAGCAGCGGGAATTGCAGGGCGGCCTCGATCAGCCGCACGCCATGGCGCTTGCAGACGCTTTCGATACCGGCGACCCGATCGAGGATGTCCTTCGGCGCTTCGGAATAATTGTAATACGCGCCCGGCTTCGGCCCCGTTGCGAGGATGCCGGAGTTGTAGGGCCCGCCGAGAACGATGCCGATGCCGCGTGCCTGGCAGAGAGGCAGGAAGGACGTCAGCGCCTCCTGTTCCAGCAGCGTATAGCGCCCGGCAAGCAGGAACAGGTCGAAGTCGCCGCGCTCGGCCAGCGTCTGCGCAACCTGCCACTCATTGATGCCGCCACCGAACGCCTTGATAACGCCCTGGTCGCGGAGCGAGAGCAAGCCGTAGTAGCCCGAGCGCATGAACTCCTCGATGCGCCGGTCGGACGCCTCCTTGCTGCCATGGGTGAAGATGTCGACATCATGCACGAACAGGATGTCGATGCGGTCGACGCCGAGGCGCTCCAGCGAAGCTTCGAACGAGCGCATGACGCCGTCATAGCTGTAGTCGTACACCTCGCGGCGCGATGGCGTGTCGAAGAACTTGCCGATGCCGGTGCGCTCTTCCGGTGGGCAGGCGCGCATGATGCGGCCGACCTTGCTCGACAGCACATAGTCGTCGCGCTTCTTGCCGCGCAGGAAAGGGTTGAGCCGCGTTTCAGACAGGCCAAGTCCGTAGAGCGGCGCGGTGTCGTAGTAGCGGCAGCCGGTCGCCCAAGCGGCCTCCAGCGTGGCATTGGCATCCTCGTCCGAGACGGCACGATAAAGATTGCCGAGCGGCGCCGTGCCGAAGCCGAGTTCGGTGAAACTGATGCCGCCATTGCCGATGCGGTCGAAATGCCGTGTCTTCATGTGCTGCCGTTTGCCTCGCTTGATTTGTCTGACATGACACTATCATGCCTGCGGCTTGGCAAAAGCATAGCTGCGCGTTGGACACGCATTTTCGCGGTTGCTAGCATGAACGAAATCAAGCTGTTCGTGGCAGCAAGAGCGGCAAATCCCAGGGTGTTTTCGATGGCAGGTTTGCGGTGAGCGACAAGAGCAAAGGCCTGTTCGAGACCGCCCTTGACGAACTCGGCGGCGTGCTGGCGCGCGTCGACGAGCACCGGATCGATGCTGCCTGCAAGATGCTGGCCGGCGCCCGACAGATCGTCGTCTATGGCTGTGGCCGCGAGGCCTTGCAGGTCAAGGGCTTTGCCATGCGGCTCTACCATCTTGGCCTGCCGGTCGCCGTGGTCGGCGACATGACCACGCCGCCTCTGGGGTCGGGCGATGTTTTCCTGGTCAGTTCCGGGCCGGGAGAAACCTCGACCGTGCTGACCTTGATGCAGATCGCTCAGGGTGCCGGCGCGACCAATCTGCTGCTGACCGCTCAGGCTGAAAGCAGTGCTGCAAAGCGCGCCGATTTCACGCTGCTCATTCCCGCGCAGACCATGGCCAACGATCAGGGGGCGCAGAAGACATCGGTCCTGCCGATGGGCTCGGTGTTCGAGGGCGCGCTGTTCCTGCTGTTCGAGGTGATGGTGCTGAAGCTCAAGGCCCTGACCGGCCAGTCGCCGGACGCGATGCGTGCCCGCCATACCAACATGGAATAGATCATGCGCTACGAACTGATGCTGCCACACCAGATCCGCAGGGCGATCGCCGAGAACTGGCCGGTCGCCTTGCCGCTCGGCGTGCTCGAATACCATGGCGAGCACATGGCCGTCGGCATGGACACGCTGGCCGTCATCAAGACGCTGGAACTGCTCGAAAAGGAGAAGGATGTCGTCATCCTGCCGCCCTTCTACTACGGTGCTGCCAGCTACGCTGTGGCGCCGCCAGAAGGCAGAGGCTCGGTGCAGGTCGGTGGCAATGCGCTGGCGCCGTTCGGCGAGGAGCTGTTCTACAGCCTGCTGCGCATCGGCTTTCGCAACATCCACGCCATCATCCACCACCAGACCGAGAACTTTGCTGCCGGCATGCCGACCGATCTGGCGTTCAAGACCGCCGGCCGCCAGGCGATCTTCCGCTTCCTCGAGAAGGAACGTGGCGAAGGCTGGTGGGGGTCCGAGGCGATGGCCGGCTACTATGCCGAGCACGCCGAGGGCGGCAATTTCTTCAACTGAGTGCAGGTGCATCCGCTGATGTCGGTTGACATGAACGGCAAGTACCCGTTCGATCATGCCGGCATTGGCGAGACGTCGCTGATGCTGGCGCTATGCCCGGAGGCCGTCGATGCCGCTCACTTTGATGACAATACCGGCTGGTATACGGCGAGTGCCAAGGACGCTTCAGCGGAGCTCGGAGAAAAGGGCGTGGCCATGATCATGGATCACCTCAGGGCGATCCTGAGGGCCTAGCTACGAGATTGTCGGGCGGCTTTGGTATTTCGTCATCCTAGGGCGAAGCAGGAGCGAAGCGACGTCGCGGAGACCCTAGGATCCATGCCGTGACCGCAGCCAACGAACGCTGCGGCGCAGGATAGAAGCGGTTCGCAGCGGCCTTTCCTGGCGTCAAAAGTTTCTTCACCGTGGCGGAGCGTCGATGTCACGGCATGGATCCTAGGGTCTGCGCCGCGTCGCTTCGCTCCTTGCTCCGCCCTAGGATGACGAAGTGATGGAGCCTGGCGCCACCCTGTTATTTCACCGCTCCGGCGGTCATGCCCATGATCAGATAGCGCTCGAGCGCTATGCCGATGACGGCGAGAGGCGCGATGGCCGCCGTCGCAAGGGCTGCCATTGACCACCAGTTGATGCCTTGCGAGCCGGTCTGGCTCGCCACCATGACGGGAATGGTCTTGGCGTCGGTCGAGGTCAAAAGGGCGGCGAAGAAATACTCGTTCCAGCACAGCACCATCGCCAGGATGAAGGCGGCCACCATGCCAGGCAGCGCGATCGGCATGACGATGCGGAAGAAGGCGCCCCAGATCGACAGCCCGTCGACAAGCGCTGCTTCCTCGAGTTCGACCGGGATCGAGTTGAACTGGTCGCGCATGATCCAGATGACGATCGGCAGCACCATCAACGTGTAGAGCAGGATCAGCCCGACGCGCGTGTCGAGCAGGCCGACCTCCCGGTAGAGCACCAGGAAGGGCAGCGCCAGCACCACCGGCGGCAGGATCAGCTGCGACAGGAAGAAGAACGAAATATCCTCGTTCTTGAACCAGGCGAAATGATAGCGGTAGCGGGTAAGCCCGTAGGCGGCGAGGCTGCCGATGACGATGGCGAGGCTCGATGCGCCGACCGAGGTGATCACCGAATTCATGAAGCGCTTGAGGAACTCCTCGCGCACCGTCGAGGTCTGGAAGATCGAGTCCGGCGACAGGCCGAGCGAACGCCAGCCTTTCCAGTCCGGCTGGAAGTCGACGAAGGGGATGAGATGGCCCTGGGTGACGTCCACCGCGGTCTTGAACGAGGTCGTAATCGTCCAGTAGATCGGGAACAGGCAGATGAACGCCCAGAAGGCCAGCGCCCCATAGATGAAAACGCGGCTGGCGAGGAAGCTCGCCGGCGAGCGGATCTCCGAGGCGACATATTCGGTGGTCTGAACGCTCATCTTGGCTCAATTCACGTTACGGACAAAACGGTTGGCAAATTTCAACAGCCACGTGACAAACACGACGATGATCACCAGATAGGCCATCGCCAGCATGGTTCCGTAGCCGACATTCGAGCGGTCGCGGTATTCGCGATAGATGAAGCTCGAGACGGAATCGGTGGCACCCCCCGGGCCCCCTGACGTCACGGTGATGATGATGTCGGCGAGCTTCAGCTTGAAGATGATGCGCAGGACCACCGCCGTCACCGACACAGGCAGCATCAGCGGAAAGGTGACCTGCCAGAAGGTTTGCCACACGTTGGCGCCGTCGACGCGTGCGGCTTCGAGCACCTCGCGCGACATCGCCTGCAGCCCGGCCAGCAGCATGATCATCATGAACGGAATGAAGGTCCAGGCATCCAGCACCATGATCGCGATGCGCGCGATGATCGGGTCGGAGAAGAAGGCCGGATTTTCCCAGCCGAGATGGCGGGCCAGCGTCGCTGCCGGTCCGAACCGGTATTCCATCAGCGACTTGCCGATCATCCACGACACGGCGACCGGCGACAGCATCAGCGGCATCAGGAAGACGACGCGGAAGAATTTTCGTGCCCGGATCTGCGCGTTGAGCAGCAGCGCCAGGCCGAAGGCAATGACATACTCGACCGCCACCGCCAGCACATAGAGCGCCATGTTGAACAGCGCGTTTCGGTAGTAGGGATCGCTCAGCATCTGCCAGAAATTGTCGAGCCCGTTAAACCTGCGGCCGCTGAAGGAACTGAGGTTCCAGTCGGTGAGCGCGATGTAGAAACCGAACAGCGTCGGGAAGATCACCATGGCGATGGTGAACAGCAGCGCCGGCAGCAGGAACAGCGCACGCTGGCCGTCTTCGCCACGCGTCAGCACCTGGCCGATGCCGATAGCCACGCCCCACAGCACATAGGCATAGACGACGGGGCGCCACGTCTCGAAGCCGATCGTATCGGCGCTGCCCTTGTAGAGGATTTCCAGCACGATCGTCGCCAGCAGGCCGAGCGTCGCAACGGCCATCACCGCCCAGCCGAGCCGTTTGCGGCCTGGAGAAATCAGATCGGAAGGGCCGGCATCTGCCGGCCACTGGCTTGCGGTCGAAGTCTGGTCAGCCACAAATCTCGCCTGTTTGAAGGCTCTCAAGGAGCCGGAGCCGGTCTAAAGGGGTCCGGCGTTGCCGCCGGACCACGGTTCATAGGCCAGCCTACATGCCGAGCGAAGCCTTGTAGAGCTTGACCTGGTTGTCGCGACCGATCTGGTCGGTCAGCTTCTCCCAGGCCGCCGCAATGGCGTCGGCGCCTTCCTGCGCCTTCATCTTGCCGGCGAATGTGTTGGCCAAAATATCCTCGGCGGCGCTGTAGTACTGGAAGATGCCGGGGATGCGTGGCTCAATCGCAGCGTTCGGGTGGTTGTAGCTGTCGGATTCCGACTTGAGGTACGAGGTGATGAAGGCCTCGTCGTAGCCGGCGGCAACCCATTCCGGAATGTCGAAATGCGAGTTGCGGTAGGGCTGGAAGCCCGACGGATACATAGCCGTCCAGATCGACAGATCCTTGCCGCCGAGATGGGCGGCGGCGGACCATGCCGCCTTCTTCTTCTTCTCGTCGGTATCGACGCGAGCCATGACATAGACGCCCCAGCCGAGATAGGCGCAGTTGGGCGCATAATTCGGGCCGCTGGCGAGCTTGTCCCAGGCACCGGTCTTCGAATTGTAGACATCGTCCGAGCCCGGCAGGATCGAGAAGCCGGTGACGTCGCCGACAACCGACGAATCGTTTGTCTTGACGTTGGAGCCGACGTCGCCCCACCAAGTGACCATCGAACCGGTGCCGGCCAGGAACTGCTGGAAGGCAGTCGTGTTCGGATCGGCGTTGATCTGGTCGGCGGGTTCGGATGGCAGCGCGTCGATGACGTCCTGGATGGCGCGCACCCAGGCCGGATTGTTGACGCGCGGCTTCATCGTATCGGCGTCGAACAGCCAGGCCTTGTCGTCCGGATGCTTGGCATAGGCGCTAGCGCGGCTGCCGAGGAAATAGAAGCCGAAACCGCCCCACGCCTTGGGCGCGTCGAGATAGCCAAAGACGTCCTGGTCCTTGAGCTTCTTGCCCTTGAGGAACTTCGTCACCGCCTGCACCTGCTGCCAGGTCTTCGGCACGCCCCACTCGCCTTCACCGCCGCCGTCCTTCCAGGCCTTGGCGAGGTCGGCATCGGCGAACACGTCGGTGCGGTAGTTGAAATTGTGCGCGTCGCCGTCGACGGTCACGCGATATTGCTTGCCGTCCCAGGTGCCGACCGGCGGCTGCAGATAGGCCACGACGTCCTTCATGTCGATCTGGTCCTTGACCCAGTCGGGCATCTCCGAAGTCAGGCCCTTGCCGCAGACATCGCCTTCGAATGGTGCACCCATCTCGATGATGTCGAAATCGACGGTGCCGGTGGCGATCGACTGCTGCAGGCGGGCGTTGTAGTCGGCCTGCGCCAGGTCGATCCAGTTGATCTTGGCGCCGGTATAGGTCTCCCATGGCTTCAGGAAGCCGCGGAACAGCACATTGTGCAGGTTCTGGTTGTTGAGGCCCATGAAGGTCAACTCGACGCCGGCGAATTCGCCTTCCTTGACGTTGGCCTTGGTCGCCTCGAGGCAGAGTTCACCGACCTTCTGGAAATCGGCGTCCGTCGGCTGGCCTTTGCCGACGCCGGGAATCTGCAGGATTTTGGAGCGCAGTTCGCTTGCGGCGGAAGCCGGGCGCGTCAAGGCGCCAAGCCCGGCGCCCGATGCGGCTGCAATCGCGGCCATGCTGGCCGCACCCTTCAATATGTCGCGCCTTGTGGCGCCGGCACGAACCAGTTTCTCGTAAAGACCCGTTCTCATCGCCTATTCCTCCCAGAACTTCAGTGTGAATAAATTGACCAACTGTCGGACGCTGGAGCGCCAACGATGCTCCCGGTTCGGAAACGAATTAGGCAGGACCCCACCCTGCGGCGATTAAAGTTCCGATTGCGGATCGGGTGCCGACATTTTGACCAGCACCTGCCACTATTCTCGCAACCAAACGCCGTGTCAACGAGAACGGTTTTTATCTATAAGAGACCGACTTGCCCTGGCAGGTCGCGTTGGTTAGCTTCTGCGCCTACGGCTAATGGAGCCGATGGGGGAGACATGGCGCAAGTCGCGATCAGCAAGGTGGCCAAAGCCTTTGGAACGGTCAAGGTTCTGCACGAAGTCAGCGTCGATATCGCAGACGGACAGTTCGTGGTGCTGGTTGGCCCTTCGGGTTGCGGCAAGTCCACGCTGCTCAGAATGGTGGCCGGGCTGGAAACCGTCTCCGCCGGCACGATTGCGATCGGCGACCGCGTCGTCAATCATCTGCCGCCGGCCAAGCGCGACATCGCCATGGTGTTCCAGAACTATGCGCTCTATCCGCACAAGACAGTCGCGCAGAACATGGCCTTTGCGCTCAAGCTGCGGAAAACCGATCCGGCCGTGGTTGCCGAGCGGGTCAAGCGCGCCGCCGACATCCTCGACCTCAATCCCTATTTGAAGCGCTATCCCAGGCAGCTTTCCGGCGGCCAGCGCCAGCGCGTGGCGATGGGCCGCGCCATCGTGCGCAATCCGCAAGTGTTCCTGTTCGACGAGCCGCTCTCCAATCTCGACGCCAAGCTGCGTGTGCAGATGCGCACCGAGATCAAGGAACTGCATCAGCGGCTGAAAACCACCACCATCTACGTCACCCACGACCAGATCGAGGCCATGACCATGGCCGACAAGATCGTCGTCATGCGCGACGGCCGCATCGAGCAGGTCGGCGCGCCGCTTGAACTGTTCGACCGGCCGGCCAACCTGTTTGTCGCCGGCTTCATCGGTTCGCCTTCGATGAACCTGCTCAAGGGCGTCATGCGCAAGGGCGCCAGGCCCGGTGTCGACATTGCAGGCACGCTGTTCCCGGTTGCAGCGGACAATGCCGCACAGGACGGCCAGGCCGTCGTCTATGGCGTGCGGCCGGAGCATCTGGAGATCCATCCCGATGGCGTGCCGGCGAAGATTTCGGTGGTCGAGCCGACCGGCTCGGAAACGCTGGTGTTCCTGCGTTTCGGCGAAGGCGAGATGGTGGCGCTGTTTCGCGAGCGCCACGACTTCAAGCCGGGCGATACGCTGAAGCTGAAGCCAAGGCTCGACCAGATTCATCTTTTCGACGCAGAGACGGGCAAGCGTCTCTGATTTCAACCGGACTTCACGAGGAATACCATGCTCAAAGGCATCAACCCGCTGCTCAATGCCGACGTGCTGCAGGCATTGCGGGCAATGGGCCATGGCGATGATCTGATCATCGCCGACACCAATTTTCCGTCCGATTCGGTGGCGCGCCAGACGGCGCTCGGCCGCGTGCTGCGCATCGATGCGTCGGCTGCCGAGGTCGCAAAGGCGGTGCTGTCGCTCTACCCGCTCGATACATTCGTTGACGACTCGGCCGCGCGCATGGAGATCGTCGGCAAGCCGGACGAGATTCCGGCTGTGCAGAAAGAGGTACAAAAGGAAATCGACGCGGCCGAGGGCAAGTCGTGGCCGATGATAGCGGTCGAGCGCTACGCCTTCTACGAGCGTGCCAAGCAGGCCTATTGCGTCATCCAGACCGGCGAGCGCCGCTTCTATGGCTGCTTCGCCTTCCGCAAGGGCGTCGTGCCGCCGGATGCAGAGTAGCGGCATGGCTTCGGGCAAGCCTGTCGTCATATTGGGTGTGTTCGTCGCCGACACCGCCTACAGGGCGCAGCGGCAGCCGCGCATGGGCGAAACGATCCTCGGCACATCCTTCGCGCTGGGTCCGGGCGGCAAGGGCTCGAACCAGGCAGTGGCCGCCGGCAAGCTTGGCGCCGACGTCACCTTCCTGACCCGTCTCGGCGTCGATTCCTTCGCGGATATGGCCAGGCAGACCTGGGCGCAGGCGGGCGTCAAGAATGCCGTCATCGACACGCCGGAAAGCTATACCGGCGCCGCCTACATCTTTATCGAGGAGACGACAGGCAACAACGCCATCATCGTCAGCCCCGGTGCCGCCATGCTGATATCGCCGGCCGATATCGAAGCCAATGCCGGGCTGATCAGCGGTGCCGGCGTCTTTGTCACCCAACTCGAACAACCGATCGAAGCAGCTACGCGGGCGCTGGAGATCGCGCGCGGGGCAGGGGTGACGACGATCCTCAACCCGGCTCCGGCGGCAAAGCTTCCCGACCGCATCTACACGCTCTGTGACTATCTCACGCCCAACGAGACCGAGACGGAGGAATTGACCGGGATGAAGGTGTCCTCGGTCGACGAGGCGCGAGCCGCTGCGGACAAGCTGCTCGAAAAGGGCGTCGGCACGGTCATCGTCACACTGGGTGACAAGGGCGCGCTTTTGCACTCGAAGAACCGCTCCGACCATGTCCCCGCCGTCAGTGCCGGCCCGGTGGTCGAAACCACCGGTGCGGGCGATGCCTTCAATGGCGGGCTAGCCGCGGCGTTGTCGCGGGGTGTGGAGCCGCTGCAGGCGGTGCGCTTCGCCTGCGCCGTCGCCGGCATTTCGGTGACGCGACCGGGTACCGCGCCATCGATGCCGACGCTGCAGGAGGTCGAGGCGCTGCTGGCAAGAGGATGAGATCGGCTCGGCTGACCGGCCGCTGACGCCGTCTCCGGCCTGTTCTTAAGGGCCTATGATTTTTTCGAACGTAAGCTTGTGGAGATCTTGCGCAGCGGACCTGTGAAGCGCCAGCTTCTGGACTGATGCAAGGCCGCGATTTGCATCTGGCACGCTTGCAACCTTTGTTCGATCTCGTCCTTCTCGTTCCTTGCATCCGAAGCGGCGCTCTGCACCTCGGCGCTGATTTGGTGAGCCGCCTCAAGCTCATTGCGCAACCTTGAGATTTCAGAATGCATCGTCGCTTTCTCGGTTTCAGCGCTTGCAAGCATCGGTCGGATCGTCTGCACATCCTCCCAGGCAAGGCGCGCTACCAGATCGCCGACGGCACGGCGCATCTGCTCGCTCCAGGCCGCGGGATCAACCCGCATGAGGCGCGAGTACTCGGATTGTTCCTTACTGGCGTTCGGTACCCAGACGCGCAAGGCCGAAGGCCACCAGCCGGCTCCGTCCGCGATATCAAGAAACGTTTGCAGTTGCGATGCCTGGGAGTGACGCGAATTTTTCCATAGGGCGCTGAAATGCAGGACGGTTGGAACGCGGCAATAGGTGAAGGGATTTCTCGGATTCTCGCGCATGATTCGCCGCCACAATTGCCAATCCCCGGCCGATGCGACGTCTTCCGGCCAGACATCTCGCGAAGGCAGGCAATCAGCCCGATACAGGAAGCAGGTGGCGGGTATCGTGTTGCCGACCTCAGTGAACACCCTGAACTCGTCGGCCAGGTCCAGATTGGTCAGGAAGGGTGCTGCGATGCCGTCGGTAGAAACCCACAGCGCCTGACTGTACGCGATGGCAGCCCCTTTTTCGAGGCCATCCGCCAGGATCTCAAAATGATCCGGAAACAGGAGATCGTCATCGGCGGCAAAGCCAATCAGCTCGCCGCGTGCCTCACGCAGCACGATGTTGCGGTTCGCGTAGCCGAAGTTCGGCGCCTTGGGGAGATCGAAGAAACGAATGCGGGCGTCCTGAAAGGCTTCGACCACCTCGGCGGTGCCGGGCGCGCAGCCGTCGCCGACGACCAGCAGTTCAAAATCCTCGACGGTCTGGTCCAGCACCGATTGGATGGCCATGCCGATGACGTCCACGCGCGAGTGCGTCGGCATGAGGATGGAAAAGCGGGGCTTGCTCACCATCCCTTGGCGCTGCCGAAATCATGGGGGATGAGATCGGTATCGATCGGCAGGCGGTACTTATCGGGATTTGCGTGATCGTATTGTATCGTCGGGAAATTGATGGCGACCAAGTCGGATGTTCCGATGTTTCTGTCGGCATGCCAGACAAATTTCGGAATGTTGACCAGGCGTGGATGATTGCCGGAGAGGTAAACCTTCGAAACCTTGCCATATGTGCTGGATTCGGGGCGGGGGTCATAAAGGACCAGTTCCATCTCGCCGCTGATCACAAAATAGCGGTCCTCGTGCAGCTTGTGCAGGCCCCACCCTTTCACCACGCCAGGGCGAATTGTGAACATGTAGGAAAAGACCAGCGGGTCGGCATGCCAACCCCAGCGCGGGTCATAGATCTCCGTGACGCTGCCGCGGTCGTCATTGTGTCGGATGCTGTCGAAAAAGGACATGCCGTCCACAAGGGGCGTAGTGCTTTGCCGCTGCTCGTCCAGAGTCCGTTGATCCTGCTTGGCGGCGGCAAGTGTTGTCTCCAGAAGATTCAGGCTGGTGTGATCGCTCATGAACAAAGCTTCCGTTTTTGACCGTCTTAGACCGACCTTCTTCTCACAATTTTCGATGGATGTCCTGATCGGGCTAACAGGTTCGTGCAGCCATGATGACTTTTTCGGGCACAGTTGGAGCTTTGATGGGAGCGGAGGCAGGCGCACCGGGGGTGCCACTGACAAGATTTCGGCGGCGCCTTGCTTTGCGCGGTTGAACGCGACCAGAGCGTGACGCCGTCAATGCCGACGTTGCAGAGGCGTTCTTGGGTCCATGCTTGGGAGATCCAACTCAGATACGAGACGATCCAAGTTGCCTCATCCAAGAAGATTCTTTGACAATCAATGTCGACATTTCTCCGAAGCCAAGGGCTTGTATCCCTTGAGAGAAATGGCGCGAGTGACGGGGCTCGAACCCGCGACCTCCGGCGTGACAGGCCGGCACTCTAACCAACTGAGCTACACCCGCGCATGGCGAACACGTGTCAGCCGTGTTCGTCGTTGGGGCGCTGGATAAGGGGTTCGCCACCGGGTGTCAAGCGTGACGGGACAGCATAACAGCAAACAGGAGAAGGTTTTTTGACAGCCGGCGTTTTGTTGGCAAAACCGGCATCCAACCAGGGCGTCCTGCGCTCATTTGGCCTTGCGAAGCGGACCCTGACCGCTTAAAGGTCCGGCCCGGAGCGGGCGATTAGCTCAGTTGGTAGAGCGCTTCGTTTACACCGAAGATGTCGGCGGTTCGAGCCCGTCATCGCCCACCATTCATCCCCCGTACTCAGCCATTGCCAAACGCGAAGCCGCGTCGCCAACGCAACGCTCACGGCGGCAAGAGCCGAAAATCATTGCCTTCGGGCAGCAGCTGCCCGCCGTCGACGACAATGGTCGTGCCGGTGATGTAGCTGGCGTCGTTGGAGGCGAGGAACAGGAAGGCGTTGGCGACGTCGCGCGGGCTGCCGAGGCGGCCGAGCGGGATGGAGTCTTCCATGTTCTTGATGTAGGCCGCGCCGCGATGCAGCTCGATGGCTTCGGTGAGGATGTTGCCGGGCTCGACGCCGTTGACGGTGATGCCATAGCCGGCGAATTCGAGCGCGGCGGCACGGATGAAGCCATTGATGCCGGCCTTGCTGGCCGAATAATGGCCATGGCCGGGGCTGGTGACGTGCGGGCCGGTGATGGAGGAGGTGTAGAGCATGCGGCCAAAGCCTTGCGCCTTCATCGGCGCCAGGGCCGCGCGGCTGGCATTGAAGGTGCCGCGCAGATTGACGGCCATGACACGGTCCCAGTCGTCGGCGCTGGTGTTCTCGATCAGCTGCCAGGGATAGATGCCGGCATTCTGCACGATGATGTCGAGGCGGTCATGAAGTTTGAGCGCCAGCGCCACGGCGGCCTCGGCATCGCTCATTTGCGAGATGTCGGTGCGGATGAAGGGGACGCCCAGTTCATCCGCGGTCGCTTGCCCGGCCTCGACTTCGGTGTCGGCCAGCACCAGCGTTGCGCCTTCTTCGGCAAAGCGTAGCGCAATGCCCTTGCCGATGCCGCGGGCGCTGCCGATGATCAGCGCCACCTTGTCTTGCAGCCGATTGGTCATGCGAGCCGTCCTGTCATGCGAGTCTTTGGCGAATGGTTTGCTTGAAAGCGTCGAGCAGCACGGCGGCCAGCACCAGCAGGCCATGGATGACCTGGGTGAAATTGGCCGGCAGGCCCATCAGGTTGATCGCCGTGTTGATGGCCGAGAGCAAAAGCACGCCGGCATAGACGCCGGGCAGCGTGCCGACGCCGCCTTTCAGGCTGACGCCGCCGATGACGACGGCGGCGAAGGCGTTGAACAGCAGGCCGACGCCGAGATTGGCGGTGGCGCCCGAGGTGCGTATCGCCAGCAGCCAGCCGGCAAGGCCGGCGATGGCGCCGGCGAGTACGAAAGCGATGACGAGATTGCGGTTGACGCGGATGCCGGCGCGGAAGGTCGCAGTCTCGTTGCCGCCGATCATCACGAGATGTCGACCAAACGGCGTCTTGGCCATGATCAGCGAAAAGACGACGAAACAGGCGACAGCGATCCAGGCGGTCAGCGGCAGGCCGATCAGGCGCTGGATACCGAACCAGCGGATGGCCGGCGCAAGATCCTGCGCCGAGCGGCCGCCCGAAATGACCAGCACCAGGCCGCGCACCCAGATGTAGGAGGCCAGCGTAATGATGAAGGCGCTCATCTTCACCTTGACCACGAGGTAGCCGTTGAAGGCGCCGATGATGCCGCCGACGGCCAGCGCAACGAGCAGCGAAACCGGAACCATCAGCCATTCCGGATGCAATTTCACGCCCATGCCGATGCCCGACGAGCAGAACAGGATGCCGACCGCCATGGCGCTGAGCGCGGCCACGGATTCCACCGACAGGTCCATATGACCGGCGATGATGACCAGCGCCAGGCCGATCGACATGACGCCGAGAACACTGGAAGCCTCGATGATGTTGGCGAAGATGCCGAGCTGGAAATAGTTCGGGACAAAGATGGAAAAGACCACCAGCACGAACAGCAGCATGAACCAGACGAGATTGTCGAGAACGAACTCCAGGGCTTTGCGTGTGCGCGGGTTCATGGGCTGATCCGGTTGGCGCATGCCCCGCGAAATCAATTCGATTTCGTCGGGTTCAGGCGCGGATTCAAATTCGCCACGGCGCACTTTCGGACGCGGCGTTGTGAAAGGGCAAGCTCCGGGCCGCTACGGCCCGGAGCGCTTTCAGATGACTATTCGACCGACTTGACGGTGTCCGTCGGCGGCTTCTGGTTGCCCCAGAAGGCCGGATTGTCGACGTTCTCCTTGGTGATCGCGGCACCGGGGATCTTGATGTTCGGGCCCCAGGCTTCCTTGGTCACGGTCGATTTCAGGCCGAGCACGTCATATGCGCCGGGCTTGATCTCTTCCTTCTTGGCGATCTTGTCCATGAACATGGCGACCGCCGCGGCCTGTGCGTAGAGCGGCTGCTCGACCTCGACGTTGAGCCAGCCCTTGCGGATCAGGTCGAGACCGACCGGGGCGCCGTTCGAGCTCATCAGCATGACGTCGCCCGGCTTCTTGCCGGCGGCCTCGAGCGAGGCGACGGCAGCGACCGACAGGTGCGCGGCATGGCTGAAGATCAGGTCGATGTCTGGGTTTGCCAGCATCTGGTCGGCAACGATGGTGCCGGCATTGCTGGCTTCCCACTGCATGGCCGGAAGCGAGATGATCTTGACGTCCGGAAACGCCTTCATCTTCTCCTCAAAGCCCTTCTGGATGTCGAGCGTGTAGGGGTCACCCGGATCGCCGAGCACCTGCAGCACCTTGCCCTTCACCGAGCCGTTCTTGGCTTTCAGCAGCTTCTCGGCCTGGTCGGCGGCGACATAGCCGATCTCGACGGTTCCGGCGACAGAGGTGAAGTCGGATGGTGTCGAGGTGATTTGGCGGTCGAACTCGACCACCGGGATGCCGGCCGCGCGGGCGGCCTCGATGGACGGTTTCAGCGCATTGAAGTCGACCGCGGCAAGGATGATCGCCGCCGGCTTCAGCGCGATGACGTCGTTCATCTGCGATTGCTGGGCGTCGGTCTTGTTGTCGGCGTTCAGCGTCTTCATCTCGTAGCCGGTCTGCTTCAGGAACAGCTCCAGCGCGCTCACCGAGCCGGTCTGGAACTCATCGAGCAGTGTCGGCACCATGTAGTAGACAATACCCTTGGACTGGGCGAATGCCGGCGTGAGCGTGGCAAAGGCCAGTGCAAGGATACCGAAGACAGCAAGAAGTATTCGCTTCATGTCGTTCGCTCCTCTTTTACGCCGGACCCCTCTTTTGTCCCTCAGCCCGCCGGTCCGGCACCGGCAAGCGTCTCTCCGGTGATCATGTTGATCACCGCGTCGGGACTTGTTTTGTTGCGTGCGACATCACCCGCCACGACGCCTTGCCGGATCACCACGATCCGGTCGGCGACCTGGAAGGCCTGCTGCATGATATGGGTGATGATGACGACGCCGATGCCCTGGTTCGCCACCTGGCGGATCATGTCGAGGCCGCGCCGCGTCTGTTCGACGCCCAGGGCGGCAAACGGCTCGTCAAGCAGCACCAGCTTGCCGCCCCAATGCACGAAGCGGTTGAGCTCGATGGCTTGCCGCTGGCCGCCCGAAAGGTGCTCGACATTGGTGCGCAGTGAGGGGATGCGGGTGCCGGCACTGGCCAGCGCCTTTCCGACGACGGCTTCCATGGCGCGCTCGTCGAGCACGGGAATGCCAAGAACCTTCCTGGTGATCTCGCGGCCCATGAAGAAATTGGCAACCACGTCGACATTGGTGCACAGCGACAGATCCTGGTAGACGGTCTCGATGCCCGCCGCCTTGGCCTCGGCGGGTGACTTGGCAAGGAACTCCTTGCCTTCGAACAGCATGCGGCCCGAGGTCGGCTCCAGTCCGCCTGATATGATCTTGACCAGCGTCGATTTGCCGGCGCCGTTGTCGCCCAGCAGCGCCACGACCTCGCCCTTGCCGATCGAAAAGCTGATCCCCTTGAGCGCTTCGATGGCGCCATAGTTCTTGGTGACGTTGTCGAGCACCAGCAGGGGTTCGTTCATGCCGCAATCTCCCTGCCTTTGATAAGGTCGCGCTCGCGCTCGCGTTCGGCAGCGAACATCTGCCCGAAGCGCGGTGACAGCACCCCGGAAACCGCAAGGGCGGCGGCGCCGCGCAACACCGAATGTTGCCCGCCGCGCGCGACGATGATTCGAGGCGTCGTGCGGTCCTTCCGCGCGGAAACGGAGTTGTGCAGGCCGGCAGCCGAACCAGCAAGCAGTTCGAGCAGATCGGTGGACGCCAGCCCGCCGAGGATGACCGTTTCAGGGTCGAACAGGTTCTCGATGATGGCGACGGCATTGTGGAAGATCGGGGCGACTTCGGCGACCCAATCGGCCTCACTGCCGTTCCAGCGCAGGAGCGCCTCGAGCGAGAGGTATCTTTCGAGACAGCCGCTGTTGCCGCACGGGCAAACCTCACCACCGGGAACGACGGGAATGTGCCCGATCTCGCCGGCATTTCCCCATGCACCGCGCAACGCGCTGCCGTCGTGAACCATCACCCCGCCAAGGCCGACGCCGAAATAGAGATAGTAATATTCGGAAAACTGGGCGCCGAGGCCGTAGAGGCGCTCGCCCATGGCCGCGGCCGCCATGTCGGTTTCAAAGAAGGCCGGCAGCCCGGTCGACGCCGCCAGCCGCTCACCCAGCGCCACATCCTTCCAGCCGCTCATGGTGGTCGGACCGACGAAACTCATGGATTCGACGTCGAACGGGCCGGGGAGGGCCATGCCGACGCCCAGAACCCGTCCTCCAGCCCGCAGTCTGGTCAATTCAACCACCATCGCCCCGATCAGATCGAAGGCATGGTCCGGCGTCGTGTTCGGCGCTTCGCGATAAGTGCTCTCGATTACATCGCCGCTCAGATTGATCAAGGCGGCATTGATACCAAGCGGGGTGAGGTGGACGCCGACGGCATAGCCACCCTCGGGATTGATCCGCAAGGTCGCCGGAGGCAGGCCGCGCCCCTTCGGCTCTTCGCGCAGCGACAGGATATAGCCCTGTTCTTCCAGCTCTCGAACGATGGTCGATACCGTCTGGACGGTAAGTCCGACGCGCCTGGCGATCTCGCCGCGGGCGATCGGCCCATGGAGGCGGATGGACTCGAGCACGATGCGCCGGTTGTACGGCCGTCCGAACTCCTGATTGGTCCCCCGCAGTGCCATGATTTGCGCCCCTTAGGAGAGGGTAGCTTCGCATCACTTATTTATTCAGTCAAATGGAATTCAAAAATAAATTGATGGCGAAGTCCAAATCAAAAGTCGGCCGTGGAGGGCGTATCCGGTCCAGGACCTGCTCACGCGCCGCCCTGGCCGATTGCCGCGATGTCGAAACCGCTTCATGGGTGAGCGAACCCGCGACCGTTGATCCAACAAAGCATGGAGCAAAGATGATCCAATTGCCGTTTGACCGCGACGAGTATCAACAGCGGCTTCGCAAGATCCGCACGGAGATGGCCAAGCGCGGTCTCGAGCTGCTGATCGTCAACGACGTTGCCAACCAGCATTACATCACCGGCTACGATGGCTGGTCGTTTTATACGCCGCAGGTGGTGCTGGTTCCAATCGAGGATGTCGAGCCGGTTTGGATCGGGCGCGCCATGGATGCGGCCGGCGGTCTTCTGACAGCCTGGATGAAGCCTGAGAACGTGGTTGGCTTCCCGGAGGACCATGTTCAGCGTGTCGATCGCCATCCCATGGACTGGATCGCGAACTGGATCGTGGCGAAGGGCTGGGGTATCAGACATATCGGCATCGAGCTGGAAGCCTACTATTTCTCTCCGAAAGGGCATGCCCGGCTTGTCGCCGGACTTCCCAATGCGAAATGGCATGATGCCGATCTTCTGGTGAACTGGATCCGCGCGGTCAAATCGGCGCCCGAGATTGCCTATTTGCGCAAGGCGTCGACCTTGGCCGAAGCGGCGGTCACCCGGGCCTTCGAGGTGATCGCACCGGGCGCGCGCGAGTGCGATGCCATCGCCGCCATCCAGGCGGCGCAGATCGCCGGCAGTCCTGACTTCGCCGGTGACATCACCGCGCTTCCGCCGACAATCCTCGGCGGCGAGAATGCATCCGCACCGCACATCATGTGGAGCGACAGGCGGTTCGGGGACAATGAGACGATTGCCCTGGAACTTGCCGGTGTCTGCCGCCGCTATGCGGCCGGACTTGCAAGAACCCTGCAACTCGGCAAAACACCGACAAATGTCTCGAATACGGCCAAAGCGGTGATCGAAGGCATGGATGCGGTGCTCGATGCGGTCAGGCCGGGAATATCAGCCGAAGCCGTCGAGGGCGCCTGGCGCAAGGTCATTCAACGCTACGGACTGAAGAAGGAGTCGCGCATCGGCTATTCCATCGGCGTCGCCTATCCGCCGGATTGGGGCGAACACACGATCAGCCTCAGGCCGGGCGACAAGACTGTGCTTGAACCAGGCAACGTCGTTCATTCCATCCTCGGCATGTGGATGGACGGCTGGGGCATCGAGATCAGCGAGACCATCCTGGTCACCGAAACCGGCAATGAGACGCTGACGAAGTTCCCGCGGGAGATCCATGTCAAATCCTGAGGCCGCGGCCACGGCCGGCGGTGTTGCGATTCCCAGCACGATCGGTATCGGTGCCGGAATTCTCGACCAGATGATCGAGATCCGCCGCCATCTGTGCGGCCACCCTGGTTTCGGCAGCGACCTCGTTTCTGTCGATGCACCGGGAAATGCAGACTGACCAAAGCACGGGATGGGAGCGCCCATGGCCCATCAACCGGGCCACGACCGGTGTGGACAATATCAGGATTTAATCGCGTGGCTGTTTCCGTACGTTTTAGGCAGCCGGCATGATGGCCACCGGTCGCATGGGGCAGAATCCCGAAATCGCCTACAGATATTGTGCGACCTTCTTGCCGACCGTGAGGAAGCGCAAGGGATCGATCGCTTCGCCATTGTGGCGGACTTCGTAGTGCAGATGCGGGCCGGTCGAGCGGCCGCTGCTGCCGGTCTTGCCGATGACGGCGCCGGCGTCCAGTTTCTCGCCCACGGTCACGTCGATCTCGCTCAGATGCCCGTAGCGCGTCGCAAAACCATTGCCGTGGTCGACTTCAACCATGCGGCCATAGCCGCCGTTCCAGCCCGCCTTGGTGACGATTCCGGGCGCCGTGACCTTGGCGGCCATGCCGATCGGCGCCCTGAAATCCATGCCGGAATGCAGCGCGGCGGTGCCGAGGAGGGGATCGGTGCGCACGCCGAACGGGCTGGTGACGGAATGACCGGGGGCCGGATTGGTCAGCGGGAGCTGACGTGCTTCCTTCTTGAGGTGGTCGAGCGCGTCCAGCGCCTCGTCGAGTTCCTTGACCTTGCTGTCGAACATCATCGAGGAGTCGAGCGGGATCAGTGGTCCACCGACATCGCTATCGCTCTTGCCGAAATCGCTGTCTACCGGCAGGCCGGCCGCCTCGAGCGCCTGGGTGATGGCATCGGCGCTCTTGTAGGCGTTGTCGGCAAGCGTGCTGATGCGGGTCAGTTGCTCGTTCTCGATGGATTTCAGCGACTGGTTGATCGAGACGAAGAGCTTGTCGGCACGATCGGCGGCTGAATCGTTGGGCAGTGGATCGGAGCGGGTCGACCACAGCGAGAACGGCCTGGTGTCGCCGGCGCCGAGGTCGGCGCTCAGGCTGGCGACCGCATAATTCTGCGCGGGTTCCTTGATGCTGCCGGTCACTTCGGCGCGTTTGTCCGGCTTCGCAACCGCAGCCGGATCTTCGGCCGGCGCCGCGCCGGCTTCGTTCTCGGCGCGTTCGAGCAGCGGGCCAAGCCGACCGTGACGCTGGCTCAACTGGCTCTGGCGTTCAAGCAGTTCGCTGACCTTGGTTTCCATCACTTGCTGGTCGAGCAACTGGCGGCTGGTGATGCGGTCGACCTGGGCGCGAAGCGCCGAAATGCGATCTTCATAGGCTTGCTGCATGCGCGCCTGCCGCGCCGTGGTGGCGCCGATCAGGTCGTCGCGCAGCACAAGATAGGAGGTGGCCATGAGGTAGCCGACGGCGATGGCAGCCAGCGCCGAGCCGATAAAGGCCGCGAACCAGGGTCGGATCGTAAAGTGCCGGATCTCGTTGCCCCGGGCGATGATGACCGTATGGGGCTCCTTGCGCCTGCCGAAGACTGCTGACTGACCGGTTGCGTTCACGGGACCAAGCTTTCGTTTACGACACAACGACAGCTTGACTACACATTATTAAGGTTAACAAAGGCTTGTGGTGCCGGCTTGCCGCCGGCGATTGCCCGTCAGGCGGGCACAAGGTTGAAGGGGAAGCGCGTCAGCCTAGCAAGGCCTCAAAGCGCGCGGACCGCCGCAAGAACCTCTTCGGCATGGCCCTTGACCCGGACCTTGCGCCAAATCCCAGCGATCCGCCCGTCGCGGCCGATCAGGAACGTCGCGCGCTCGACGCCCATGTATTTGCGGCCATACATCGATTTCTCGACCCACAGATGATAGGCTTCGATCACCTTGCGCTCCTCGTCGGCGGCGAGGTCGATGGTCAGATCGTATTTCGACTTGAACTTGTCATGCTTCTTGGCGCTGTCGGGCGACAGGCCGATCACCACGGCTCCGGCCTTCTCGAACTCCGGCTTCAGCTGCGAAAAACTGATCGCCTCCTGCGTGCAGCTTGTTGTGTCGTCCTGCGGATAGAAATAGAGCACAATGGGCTTGCCGGAGGATGCGGCAAGGCTGAGTGATCCGCCGCCGTCCCGCGGCAGATCGAATTGCGGCGCAAGATCGCCTACGTCGAGGTCAGCCATACCGATGCCCTTGTTTGTGGTTACGCGCGAAGCCTCACCGATATAGTGTCGAGCGGGGATTCGTCCACGATCGAGTTCGTACAACGGAAAATTGCGTGGATCAGGAGCAACCGCAGCACGAGAAGATCAGGTTCAGGCGTGATGAGATCACCGACCTGGGGGCCTTTCCGTCCGCCTGCCGCGTGCCGCCGCTCGGCCAGGCGCGGATCGGACGCGGCTTTCGCATCCTGGCAAGGGCATTCGCCGGTTTCGCCAGCCTCGTCTTGTTGGCGGCAGTCGTCGTCTATCTCATCGGTGCGTCAGGCGTCGGCTCCGAACGGCTTCGGACGGAAGCGGAAACGGCTCTCGAGAAACTGGCCGGTGTCGATGTCAATGTCGCGGTCGGACCCGCCCGCATCACCCTTGACGGATCGAGCTTCATTGCCTTGCAGGTCAGCGACGTCAGCCTGAAAACCGCTGACGGCAAGCCGATGGCCGATGCCGGCCGCGTGCGTTTCGGTGTGCGTCTGTTTCCGCTGCTGTGGGGGGATGTGCGGCTGACCAGCGCCAGGATTTCCGATGCCCGCATCGTCGTGGCGGCGATGCCATCCGGCGGCGACTGGACCACGACCCTGCGCAATGCGGACGGCCTCATCGATCCGGAGAAGCTGTCCAATGCGGTGTTCGGAAACGTCAACCGCGCACTCGATGCCGTGCGGGAAGATTCGCTGCGCCAGATCGATCTTCGCAATGTCGAATTCGTGCTCCCCGAAACCGGAACGATCAAGCTCTTCAAGATAATCGACGCCACCGTCGTGCAATCGGGACCGGGCGGCATGCAGTTTTCATCCGAGGCGGATGTCGACGGCAGGACGGTCACCGTTGCTGCCTCAGCCACCCGCGATATCGCGGCACACCGCGTCACGGCGCTGGATGCCAGCATCGATCTGGCGGATGCCGGCGACCTCACGGCCGCTGCCGGCAAGTTGGGCGCGGTCGCGCTGAAGCTGACGGGATCGGAAGGATCGGGGGCGAATGCATCGCGGCTGACGGCCCTTTTGTCGTCGACGGGTTCCATCCTCGATCTCGGCACACGCGGGATGCTGCCGGCTGACGTCGATGTCGATGCGACGCTTGTTGCCGGCAGCAACAAGGTCCAGGTCGACAGATTGCTGCTGAAGACCGGCCGGTCTTCATTCGATTTCGCCGGTTCGATCGGGCCGAAGCCGGCAACCGGAGCGTCGGGTGAGGAACCCTCCTATCGCTACGACCTGACCAGCGACGGTTCGTCGCTTGCACCTTCGGAGTCGCCTGAGCCGGCGCTCACTTTCCTTGCGCGGATTGCCGGTGTCTATAACACGGTGAGCCACAGACTGGTCGCCGAGCAGATCGCGCTTCGGTCCGCCTCCTCCGGCGAGGTGCTCGGCACCGCTGCCGTGGCCTTCGTCGAGGGCAAGGCGCCGGGGATCAATCTGGCGTTCAACATCCACGATATGCAGGTTTCTCACGTCAAGCAGCTTTGGCCGTGGTTTTCAGCGCGCAACGCCCGGTTGTGGGTGCTGGCCAATCTGTTCGGCGGCCGCGTCGTCGACGCCAACCTCCAGTTCCAGGTCGTGCCGGGCCGCTTGGGCAACGGCGTGCCGCTTTCCGCCGACGAGGTGTTCGGCCGCTTCCAGATCGAGGGATCGCGCTTCGACACGGCCGGCCGCATCCCGCCGATACGCGACGCGGTTGGCGTCGTCGGCTTCCACGGCAACGATGTCGATATCTCCCTGTCCTCGGGCACCGTCTATATGCCCAGCGGTCGCACCGTGGCAGCCAGCAACGGCACGCTGACGGTCAAGGCGGCCAATCGCCCGCCGGTCGTCGGCGCGCTCGACATCGACGTCGACGGCGACGCGTCCGCTGTTGCCGAACTTGCATCCTACGAGCCGATCAACGCCATGCGCCATGTTGGCATTCTGCCGGAAGAGCTGTCGGGCAGCGTTACCGGCCACGTCAAGGCGGACATTCCGCTGCAGACCGGCGTCGACTCCTCAAAGCTCGATTGGCTGGTGTCGCTCGACTATACCGGCATGTCCTTGGCCAAGCCGTTCGAGGGGCAGACCGTGGCTGATGCCGACGGTTCGATCACGGTCGACCCGGAAAAGGCTGTGATCTCCGCCAAGGCATCGCTGAACGGGATTCCGGCCGAACTCGATCTGATCGAGCCGTTGAGGGATGACGGGCCGGCGCGCAGCCGCAAGGTGGCTTTGGTGCTCGACGACAAGACCAGTGCCGCCGCCATGCCCGGCCTGAAGCCGTTGCTTGGCGGAACGGTGAAGGTCGCGATCGACAAGAACGGCAGCGGCGACCAGAACGTCTCGGCCGACCTGACCAATGCCAGGCTGGACATTCCCTGGGCGGGTTGGAGCAAGGGGGCAGGGGTCCCCGCCAATGTCACCTTCGTCATGACCAAGTCCGGCGACACTACGACGTTGTCCGATTTTGATCTTGATGGAAAGACGTTCTCCATCGACGGCAGCATCGTGCTGGTCAATGGCGCCTTGTCGTCGGCGCGGTTCAGCAAGGTCACCTTGAACAGGGGCGACGATGTCGCGGTGTCGGTGAAACGATCCGGCAAGGGTTATGCGGTCGACATATCGGGCAATGCGCTGGACGCCCGCTCGCTCATCAAGCAGTTCACCTCGGATGTCGACACGGCAACCAAGACCACCGGTTCCGACGCCATTTCCGTCAGCGCCGATGTCGATCAGCTGACCGGTTTCCACAACGAGCAATTGTCCAATTTGAAGCTCGACTACAGCGCGGCCGGTTCGCGGGTGAACGGGCTGAAGGTCAGCGCCATGGCAAGTTCGGGCGCCGCCATAACCATCAGCAACACCACCGGTGCCGGCCGACGCGCCCTCAACATGCAGTCCGCGGACGCTGGCGCCGTCCTCAGGTTCCTCAACATCTATGAGCATATGGAAGGCGGAACGATCACCCTGGCGCTGGCGGGGCCGAGCGATGGATCGCTGAAGGGCAAGGTCGACACCAGCAACTTTTTCGTGGTCAACGAACCGAAGCTCGCCTCCATCGTTTCGACCACGCCGGCCGGCGACAACCGCAGCCTCAATCAGGCGGTCAAGGGCAAGCTGGACACGTCGCGGGTGAAGTTCGAACGCGGTTACGCCGAGATCGACAAGGGCAGCGGCTATCTGAAACTGGCCAATGGCGTGCTGCGCGGTCCGCGCATCGGCACGACGTTCCAGGGCACGCTCTACGACCAGAACAACAACATGGACATGACCGGCACGTTCATGCCGGTCTATGGCCTCAATCGCATCTTCGGTGAACTGCCCATCGTTGGCGCGCTGCTCGGCAATGGTCGCGACCGCGGCCTGATCGGCGTTACCTACCGGCTCAAGGGCAATGCCAACAAGCCGGTGCTGGACATCAATCCGCTGTCAGTCATTGCTCCCGGCATCTTCAGGTCGATCTTCGAATACCGGTGAGTACCCTCAAGCCGGCCGCACCAGAATGTGTTTTTTCTTTCCCAAAGACAGCTTGACGACGTTTTCCGGACTCAAATCCTTGGAGGTCACCAGCCGGCGCTCGTCGCTGACCGGCTCGTCGTTCAGGCGAACGGCGCCACCTTGAACATGCCGCCGCGCCTCGCCGTTCGACGCCGCCAGACCGGCGGTGACGAGCAGCGACAGGATACCGACGCCGGCCTCGAGCGCGGCCTTGTCAACCTCGACGGTCGGCAATGTTTCGGCGAGCGCGCCTTCCTCGAACGTCTTGCGCGCCGTATCGTTGGCTTGCTCCGCGGCTGCGCGGCCGTGCAGCAAGGCGGTGATCTCGGTGGCGAGGATTTTCTTGGCCTCATTGATTTCGGACCCGCCGAGCCGCTTGAGCCGTGCGACCTCGTCCAGCGGCAATGTCGTGTAGAGTTTCAGGAAGCGGGCAACGTCGGCATCCTCGGTGTTGCGCCAGTACTGCCAGAACTCATAGGGGCTCAGCATCTCCGCATCGAGCCACACCGCGCCCGAGGCAGACTTGCCCATCTTGGCGCCCGACGAGGTGGTGAGCAGCGGCGTGGTCAGCGCATAAAGCTGCGCGTTCTCCATGCGGTGGCCGAGATCGATGCCGTTGATGATATTGCCCCACTGGTCGGAGCCGCCCATCTGCAGGCGACAGCCGAGACGCTTGTAGAGCTCGACGAAATCATAGGCCTGCAGGATCATGTAGTTGAATTCGAGGAACGACAGCGACTGCTCGCGATCGAGCCGGAGCTTGACGGAATCGAAGGCCAGCATGCGGTTGACGGAAAAGTGACGGCCGACGTCCCGCAGGAAATTGACGTAGTTGATCTCCATCAGCCAGTCGGCGTTGTTGACCATGATGGCGTCGTTCGGACCGCTGCCGAATTTGAGATACGGCATGAAGTTGCGGCGGATGCCGGCGAGGTTGTCGTCGATGTCCTGCGGGGTCAGCAGCTTGCGCGCCTCGTCCTTGAACGACGGATCGCCGATCATCGAGGTGCCGCCGCCCATCAGCGCGATCGGCCGATGACCGGTCTGCTGCAGCCAGTGCAGCATCATGATCTGGATCAGCGAGCCGGCGTGCAGGCTCTTGGCGGTGGCGTCGAAGCCGATATAGGCCGTCACCGTCTCCTTGGCGAAGATATTGTCGAGGCCGGCATCATCCGAAGTCTGGTGGATGAAACCGCGCTCGCTCATCGTGCGCAGGAAATCGGATTTGAAGGCGGACATTGTTTCTTTCCCGAAAGCGCCCGGCCGCTGTGGCTCGGACGTGCATGAACGCGGGCGTTTAGCATCCAAGCGTGATCAGCAAAAGTGGTTTCCGGTTTTGCGCCTGATCGCGCTTCAACAAAGAACTCGCGATCAGCAAAAGTAGTTTCCGATTTACCGCCCTGCGAATCCTTGCCTCGCCGTTTTGGCTGGCGTATTGAGGCGCCGCGCAGGGGCAGGGCCTGAAGCGCCGCGACGGGGCCATCCCGCAGATCAGATCCGGAAAGCTCCGCGATGAACAGGAACTATATCTTTCTCTTTCTGTTCAGCGTGCTGATGACTTTCAGCGGACTGGCGAGCCTTCCACCCCTCGACCGCGACGAATCCCGTTTTGTCCAGGCCACCAAGCAGATGGTCGAAACCTCCGACTATGTCGACATCCGTTTTCAGGATGCCTCGCGTTACAAGAAGCCGATCGGCATCTACTGGCTGCAATCGGCGGCCGTGGCGCTGAGCGGCGAGGGCGCGGCGGCGCCGATCTGGGTCTACCGCCTCGTCTCCATGCTTGGCATTGCCCTGGCCGTCGTCGGCATCGCCTGGACGGGCACGAAGCTCTTCGGGGCCAATGCGGGTCTCGCCGCCGGCCTGATGATGGCGGCGATCTTCGCCACCGCCTTCGAGGGCCGCGACGCCAAGACCGATGCGATGCTGCTGGCTTGCTGCGTCGCGGCTCAAGGCGCGCTCGCCCAGATCTACTTGGCAGCGCGCCGCAAGGAACCGGTAGCCGCCCACCTGCCATGGATTTTCTGGGCGGCTCAAGGGCTGGGAATTCTTATCAAGGGGCCTGTCGCCCCGCTGTTGTCGGTGCTCACGGTTGCCGCGCTGTTCGCCTTCGAGCGCGACTGGCGCTGGCTCTTGAAGCTGAAGCTCGTGCGCGGTGTCGCTCTGGTGCTTCTTATCGTCCTGCCCTGGGTCGCCCTCATCACCTGGAAGAGCGGCGGCGCCTTTTTGCAGGAGGCTGTCGGCAAGGACATGGTGGCCAAGGTTGCCCAGGGCGAGGAGTCGCATGGCCTGCCGCCCGGTTTCTACATGCTGACCTATTCGCTGTTCATGTGGCCCTTCGGCCTGATCGCGGTCGGCGCCGGGCTCCAGGCCCTCAACCGCTTGCGCGACGATCCCCGGCTGCGCTTCTGCCTCGCCTGGTACATTCCGTTCTGGCTGGTGTTCGAGCTGATCCCGACCAAGCTGCCGCACTATGTCCTGCCGGCCTATCCCGGCATGGCGCTGCTGATCGGCTGGCTGCTGACATTGTCGCCGCAGGAGGCGAATGCGCCACTCAGACGCTGGCAGAATTGGTTGTGGTGGTCGACAGCATTCGGTCTTGCCGTGGTCAGCCTCGGCCTGGCGGCGGTCTGTGTCGGAGCGCCGCTCTACCTCACCGGCGCCTTCTCCTGGTGGAGCATCCCGGCGGCCGCGGCGGCGCTGGCGGCAGGATATTTTGCTTTTTCGCGACAGCTGCAAGTGCCGCTCTCCCGCATCGGCGCCATCGCGGTCTGCGCGGGCATCACCTATGGCTTGCTGTTCGGCGTCATCGCGCCTTCGCTGAAGCCGATCTGGCTGAGCCCGGCCGTCGAGGCGGCGGTCCGCGCCAACCGACCTTGCGACACCACGGTGCTCGCCGCGGCGGAATATCACGAGCCGAGCCTGGTGTTCCTTGTCGGCACGAAAACGGTTCTGACCGATGTCGATGGCGTCGCCAGACATCTGCTTGGCGACCCGGTCTGCGCGCTGGCGCTGGCACAGATCGGCGACGAGCAGAAATTGAATGGGCTGCTGGCGGCACAAGGCAAGTCGGCGAACCGCGTTGCCCGGATCGACGGGCTCAACTATTCGTCGGGAGACAAACTGTCGCTCGGCCTCTATCGTGTGGCCCAATGATCGCTCGTCGATGCCCATGACGGCAACAATGGGGTCGAATTTCCAATGCTGGTGAAATCGCGCCCTTCCGTTTCCGGCCTGCTCGTTGGGCTAGGGCGCCGGTCCCTCGACAATTTTCGCGATACGATGCAGATCGCCAAAAGGCGCTTTGCTACCCGTCCGGCCCGATACCCGAACATTTTGTGGTCGGTCTGGGTGCTGGTTTGGGTTTTGCTGACGGCGACGGCGTTTGTCCGCCTCGACACTCCTGCCGGAATGCTTCGCGACCAATGGTCGCCAGGATTCGTCCATCTGGCCGATTTTTTTACGCAGTTCGGCCTGGGTGGCTGGTATCTCATTCCGTCGGCGCTTCTGCTCGTCGTCTCGAACCTGACGGACTGGCGAAGCCTCTCAAGGCGCTCGCTGATGCTCGCCTACAATTGGACCTGCCTGGCTTTTCTGGTGCTGGGCGCCGTCGGCCTGTCCGGCCTCGCCGTCAATGTGCTGAAATATGCAATCGGCCGGGCCCGTCCGCTCTATTTCGATCAGTTCGGCGTGCTGGCCTTGCATCCCTTTGCCTTCGATGCGCGCTTCGCCGGCTTCCCATCCGGCCATGCAACGACAATGGGTGCGGTGTTCGGGGTCGCCCTGCTGTTGTTTCCAAGGCGCTGGTACATCGCCCTGGCGATCACGGCCTGCATCGCCTCGACACGGATCTTCGTCGGCGCGCACTATCCCAGCGACACCGTCGCCGGCTTTGGCCTCGGCTGCGCCTTCGCGCTTGCCTGTGGGCTGGCCTTTGCCCGGCTCGGCTTCATCTTCCGGCCGATGCCGTCGGGATTGCCGGTCCGCAAAGCAACGTTTCGGCTGATTGCGCCGAGACGGAAGGACTGAGCGTTCGGTTGGCCGAAGCTTAGTTGCCGTCAAGACCGCCGTAGGATCTCACCAAGCCGGCCATGTCGGGCGACGAGCGCTCTTCGCTTTCGAGCCCCTGCGCAACGCCGACGCGATCGGCCACAGGCCGGTTCTGGCTGACCTTCCACTTGCCGTGGATTTCGCTGATCTCGATTTCCAGCCCGATAATGCCCTTGATCTGCGACTGGATGAACGGCTCCGGCGCGTCGGTCACTGCCCAGGGCGCTTGGCGAGCGCCTTCCTGCGACGCCGTCAGATCGGCGATCTGCTGCGCCAGCCAGTCCTGGTCATCGATAACCTTGACGATGCCGCGAACCTGCACGATGGCATAGTTCCAGGTCGGCACCACCTTGCCGGTCTCGCGCTTGGTCTCGTACCAGGACGGCGTCACATAGGCATCGCTGCCCTGGAAGACGATCAGCACCGGTGAAGCCGGATTGTCGGCCAACAGGCGCCATTGCGGGTTGGCCCGCGCCAGATGCGCGCGCAACCTGCCGTTCGGCTCAACGTCGGCGTCGAACAGGAACGGGATGGCGTTGGCGACCGGCCCTTCGGGCCCGTTGGAAATCAACAGGCCCAGCGGATGCGCCCGGATCAACCCGTGCAGGATCTCCGGCCGCGTTTCCCTGAAATGAGGAGGCTCGTACATCGCCGCTTCGTCCTTTGCTTATCTCAGCCGCTTCGGCCGCGGATCCGACAATTCACCGGCCAGCCGGCGGTCGAGATAATCAGCGCATTCCTCGAGCAACAGGTCGGCGTCATTGGAGAAGAAATGGTTGGCGCCGGGCAAGGTCTTCTGCGTGATGGTGATGCCTTTTTGCGTGTGCAACTTGTCGACCAGGCCTTGCACATCCTTTGGTGGCGCGACCTTGTCGGCATCGCCATGGATGATCAGGCCCGATGACGGGCAGGGCGCCAGGAACGAGAAATCATAGGTGTTGGGCTGCGGCGCGATCGAAATGAAGCCTTCGATCTCCGGCCGGCGCATCAGAAGCTGCATGCCGATCCAGGAGCCGAAGGAGTAACCGGCGACCCAGCAGCTCTTGGAATCCGGATGCAGCGACTGCACCCAATCCAGCGCCGCGGCGGCATCCGACAACTCGCCGGTGCCGTGGTCGAACTCGCCCTGGCTGCGGCCGATGCCGCGGAAGTTGAAGCGAAGCGTGGTGAAATCCCGCTTCTGGAACATGTAGAAGAGGTCGTAGACGATCTTGTTGTTCATCGTGCCGCCGAACTGGGGGTGCGGGTGTAGGACGATGGCAATCGGCGCGCTCTTTTCCTTGGAAGGCTGGTAGCGACCCTCCAGGCGGCCGGCAGGACCGGTGAAAATGACCTCAGGCATAAAATACTCCACTTGCGTACGAATGCGCGGCGCCCGGAACGTGTCTTCCTCTGGCCTTGACGCAGGGCGAGCGTCTTCTTAGAAGCTAGTTTAGAATTGTTCAAAACTGAGTGGCAAGACATCGAGCCGGGCCACCCGCGCCGCAAGCCGCGTAAATAGGACGGCTCGCCTTGGAATTTCAAGGAAATAACGCGATACGTCGGCGGAATGGCTTCTAACGGGACCAACTGGACGAAAATGGCCGCAATACGCGCCTATCTCGACTATAATGCCAGTGCGCCGCTGCTTGCAGAGGCGCGCGAGGCTATGGTTGCGGCCCTCGATGTCTCTGCCAACCCGTCATCGGTTCACACCGAGGGGCGCGCTGCACGGCGCCTGATCGAGAACGCAAGGCGTGACGTGGCGGCGCTGGTCAACGCCAAGCCCGAACATGTCGTGTTCACCTCCGGTGCGACGGAAGCCGCATCGACGCTGCTTTCACCCGACTGGCAGATGGGGCGCGGTGCTGTGCGTATGAGCCGGCTTTACGTGTCCGAGGCCGACCATCCTTGCCTGTTGAACGGCGGGCGCTTCCCGGCGGCACAGGTGACGCGGATCGGCGTCGACGCCAATGGCATCGCCGATCTGGGCGCATTGGCGGCAGCGCTTGGCGAGCATGACAAGGCCGACGGCTTGCCGCTGGTCGCCATCCACGCCGCCAACAACGAGACCGGCGTCATTCAGCCGATCGATCGCATCGTCGGGATCGTCAAGGAAGCGGGCGGCATCCTCGTCGTCGACGCCGTCCAGGCTGCGGGGCGCGTTTCAATCGACATGTCAGCGGGGTACGCCGATTATCTGATTCTGTCCTCGCACAAGATCGGCGGCCCCAAAGGCGTCGGCGCCATCGTCGCCGCTTCCGACCTGATGATGCCTAAGCCGCTGATCAATGGCGGTGGCCAGGAAAAGGGCCATCGCGGCGGCACCGAAAACCTCGCCGCCATTGCCGGTTTTGGCGCGGCTGCACGCGAGGCGCTTGTCGGATTGCAAGCCATGGATGCGGTGCGACAGCGCCACGATGAGATCGAGGCCATCGTGAAAACGCTGGTGCCGAACGTGGAAATCTTTGGAACTGGTGCGCCAAGGCTTGCCAACACGACATTCTTCGCTATTGCGGGCGTCAAAGCCGAAACCGCGCAGATCGCCTTCGATCTGGCGGGTGTGGCGCTATCGGCCGGCTCCGCCTGTTCGTCGGGCAAGGTCGGACCGAGCCATGTGCTGAAAGCCATGGGCTACGGTGACAGTCTTGGCGCCTTGCGCGTGTCGATCGGTTCAGCGACCGGCGCGCAGGACATTGAATTGTTCCGCGCCGCGCTTGCGGGGATTGCCGCACGTAGGGCGGATAGAGAACAGGCCGCGTAAGCGGTTGGGAGCATCGGACCGAAAAGTGCGTAGCGGTTTTCGGGAAAATCCGATGCTTCAGGAAAATGTACTTGGGCCATTCGGCCTGGTAGAGCCGTGCGTTTTCATGTTGGCCGGGTGAATTTCCGGTCGCGACGCACTATATGGAACTTACGCTGCCGCGAGCGCTTCCTGGCGTTCATTTGGCGGTGCCATAGTTTGAAAACTGTCGGGCCTTGACCCCGGCGTGGATGGAGAACGCATATGCCTGCTGTGCAGGACACGATCGATCGGGTCCGAAAGATCGACGTCGACCAATACAAATACGGATTCCAGACCGAAATAGCGATGGACAAGGCCCCCAAGGGCCTCAGCGAAGACATCATCCGCTTCATTTCGGCCAAGAAGGACGAGCCGTCCTGGATGCTGGAATGGCGTCTGGAAGCCTATCGCCGCTGGCTGACGCTGGACGAGCCGACCTGGGCGCGCGTCCACTACCCGAAGATCGATTTCCAGGACATCTACTACTACGCGGCGCCGAAGAGCACGCCCGGCCCGACGTCGCTCAGCGATGTCGATCCCGAACTGCTGAAGGTCTACGAGAAGCTCGGCATTCCGTTGAGGGAACAGGAAATCCTCGCCGGCGTGCAGAAGACCGACGCTTCCGAGTTCGAGGAAGTCAGCGACAATGTCTACAAATCGGGCCGCGTCGCCGTCGATGCCGTGTTCGATTCCGTATCGGTCGTCACCACCTTCAAGAAAGAGCTGGCGCAGGCCGGCGTCATCTTCTGCTCCATCTCGGAAGCCATCCGCGAGCATCCCGAGCTGGTGAAGAAATATCTCGGTTCGGTCGTGCCAACCTCCGACAACTACTACGCCACGCTGAACTCCGCCGTGTTTACTGACGGCTCCTTCGTCTTCGTGCCCAAGGGCGTGCGTTGTCCGATGGAGCTGTCGACCTATTTCCGCATGAACGAGAAGAACACCGGCCAGTTCGAGCGCACGCTGATCATCGCCGAGGAGGGGGCCTACGTCTCCTATCTCGAAGGCTGCACGGCGCCGCAGCGCGACGAGAACCAGCTTCACGCTGCCGTCGTCGAACTGGTGGCGCTCGACGATGCCGAGATCAAATATTCGACGGTGCAGAACTGGTATCCCGGCGACGCCGAGGGCAAGGGCGGCATCTACAATTTCGTCACCAAGCGCGGCGACTGCCGTGGCCATCGCTCGAAGATCTCGTGGACGCAGGTCGAGACCGGCTCGGCGATCACCTGGAAATACCCGAGCTGCATCCTGCGCGGCGACGATTCCAGCGGCGAATTCTATTCGATCGCCGTGTCGAACGGCTATCAGCAGGTCGATAGCGGCACCAAGATGATCCATCTCGGCAAGAATACGTCGAGCCGCATCATCTCCAAGGGCATCGCCGCCGGCTTCTCGCAGAACACCTATCGCGGCCAGGTCTCAGCGCACCGCAAGGCGACCAACGCCCGCAACTTCACCAACTGCGATTCCCTGCTGATCGGCGACCAATGCGGCGCGCACACCGTGCCCTACATGGAAGCCAAGAACTCGACGGCGCAGTTCGAGCATGAAGCCACGACCTCGAAGATTTCCGAGGACCAGAAATTCTACGTCATGCAACGCGGCATTCCCGAGGAGGAAGCGATCGCCCTGATCGTCAACGGCTTCGTCAAGGATGTCATCCAGCAGTTGCCGATGGAATTCGCGGTCGAAGCGCAAAAGCTGATCGGCATCTCCCTTGAGGGCTCGGTCGGCTGACCGGATAAATATTCAGGAAACAAAAGAATGCTTGAAATCAGAAACCTGCACGCCCGCATCGTCGATGACGGCACCGAGATCATCCGCGGCTTGAACCTGACGGTGAAAGCCGGCGAGGTCGCCGCGATCATGGGACCGAACGGCTCGGGAAAATCGACGCTGTCCTACATCCTGGCCGGCCGCGAGGACTATGAGGTGACCGAAGGCGATATCCTCTACAACGGCCAGTCGATCCTCGAAATGGATCCCGCCGAGCGCGCCACGTCGGGCATTTTCCTCGCTTTCCAGTATCCAATGGAGATACCGGGCGTGGCCACCATGGAATTCCTGAAAGTTGCGATGAACGAGCAGCGCAAGGCGCGCGGCGAAGAGCCGTTGAAGATTCCTGAATTCCTGAAGCGGGTGAAGGAAGCCGCCGCCTCGCTCAGCATGGACATGGCAATGCTGAAGCGGCCGCTCAATGTCGGCTTCTCCGGCGGCGAGAAGAAGCGCGCCGAGATCCTGCAGATGAAGCTGCTGGAGCCGAAGCTCTGCGTGCTCGACGAGACCGATTCCGGCCTCGACATCGACGCGCTGAAGATCGTGTCCGACGGCGTCAATGCTTTGCGCGCACCGGACCGGGCGTTTCTGGTCATCACCCATTACCAGCGCCTGCTCGAACACATCGTGCCGGACAGCGTGCACGTGCTCTACAAGGGCCAGGTCATCAAGTCGGGCGACAAGTCGCTGGCGCTTGATCTTGAGGCCAATGGCTATGCCGGCGTGATCGGCGAAGCCGCGTGAGATGCCAGAGGGCAGATTGATGAATATGCACACACAACCGCAGCGGACGCAGGCCGAAACAGCGTTGATCGACGCGTTCGGCGACCGGCTGTCGCTGCTGCCGGGCGACGGCGCGGTGATGCTGAAGCGCGACGACGCTATCGAGGCGATCAAGCACGGCCTGCCGACGCGGCGTGTCGAATCCTGGCATTACACCGACCTGCGCCGGCTGTTGAGTGCGGTGCCCGACTTCGACCCGGGCGCCATGGCCAAGGCCATTGCACCGATCGTCGACGGTTCTGCCGTGGTGTCGATCCTGAACGGCAAGTCCGACGCGAAGGTGCCGGCGGTCGAAGGCGTCGCCTTCCAGCCTCTGTCGGAGAAGCTGCTTGATGGCAGCATCGCGCCAGGGCTCGATCCCTACGGCAGCGACGACGCTATCGGGGCGCTGAATACGGCGTTCGTCGCCGACGGATATTTTGTCGACATCGCCGATGGCACTGAACTGGAAAAGCCGATCGAACTGCAGAATTTGCAGGCTGGTGGCCAGACCCATGTGCGCCTGCCGGTGCGTGTCGGCGCTGGCGCCAAGGCGGTCATCGTCGAGCGTCAGGCGGGTGACGGCGCTGCGCTGGTCAGCTCGGTCAGCCAGCTGGTGCTGGGCGAGGGCGCCGAGGTGACATGGCTGATCGTCCAGGAGCAGCCGGAAACCGCAACGCATCTGGCGCAATTCAAGGCTCATCTCGGCAAGAATGCCAAACTGACCCTGTTCGTCATGAACGCCGGCGGTAAGCTCGTGCGCCAGGAGATCGTGGTCAGGACTATTGGTGAAGGCGCCGATTTCAAGCTGCGCGGCATCAACCTGCTTGCCGGAGACACCCACACCGACGTGACCATGGTGCTCGATCATGCCGTACCGCATACGACCTCGACGGAAGTGATCCGCAACGTGGTGACGGGCAAGGCGCGCGGCGTCTTCCAGGGCCGCATCAACGTCCACCAGTACGCGCAGAAGACCAACGCCAAGATGGCTTGCAACACGCTGCTGCTGTCGGACGACGGTGAGTTCTCGACCAAGCCCGAGCTTGAAATCTTCGCCGACGACGTCATCTGCGGCCATGGCGCGACCGTCACCGAGATCGACCACGACCATTTGTTCTACCTGATGGCACGCGGCGTCGACGAGAAGACCGCGCGGGGGTTGCTGGTCAAGGCATTCGTCGCCGAGGTGATCGAGGAACTGGACGACGAGACGATCGTCGAGGCGCTGGAAGCGCGGCTCGACGGCTGGTTTGTGGCACACGGGTGAAGTGATGAACGCGCCGGGCAAGATCGGAGATTTCTACGACGTCGAAGCGATCCGCCGCGATTTCCCGATCCTGTCGCGGGAAGTCTATGGCAAGCCGCTGATCTATCTCGACAATGGCGCCTCGGCACAGAAGCCGCAGGTGGTGCTGGATACGATCCAGCACGCCTATTCCCAGGAATACGCCAACGTCCATCGCGGCCTGCATTTCCTCTCCAATGCGGCGACCGACGCGTATGAAAAGGCGCGGGAAACGGTGCGCCGTTTCCTCAACGCGCCAAGCACCGACAACATCGTCTTCACGTCGAACACGACCTCGGCCATCAACACGGTCGCCTATGGCTTTGGCATGCCCAACATCGGCGAGGGCGACGAGATCGTGCTGTCGATCATGGAGCACCACTCCAACATCGTGCCCTGGCATTTCATTCGCGAGCGGCAGGGCGCCAAGCTGGTCTGGGTGCCGGTTGACGATCTCGGTGTCTTCCACATCGAGGAATTCGAGAAGCGGCTGACCAGCAAGACAAAGCTCGTTGCCATCACGCATATGTCGAATGCGTTGGGCACCGTGACGCCGATAAAGGAGATAGTGCGGATCGCGCATTCGCGTGGAATTCCCGTCCTCGTGGACGGCAGCCAGAGCGCCGTGCACATGCCGATCGACGTGCAGGATCTCGACTGCGACTTCTTCGTCTTCACCGGCCACAAGGTCTACGGCCCTTCGGGCATCGGTGTGCTCTACGGCAAGAAGGACATTCTCGCGGGCATGCGCCCCTTCATGGGCGGTGGCGAGATGATCGAGGAGGTGACGGAAGACATCGTCACCTACAACGAGCCGCCGCACCGCTTTGAGGCCGGCACGCCGCCAATCGTGCAGGCGATCGGACTGGGCGCCGCGCTCGACTATATGGAAAAGATCGGCCGCGAGCGCATTGCGGCCCATGAGGCCGACCTCAAGAACTATGCGCATGAGCGGCTGCGCGCCATCAACTCGCTGCGCATCTTCGGCGACGCACCGGATAAGGGCGCCATCATCTCGTTCGAATTGCAGGGTATTCACGCGCACGATGTGTCTATGGTCATTGATCGGCAAGGCGTTGCAGTCCGCGCGGGCACCCATTGCGCCCAGCCGCTGTTGAAACGCTTCGGCGTAACCTCCACATGCAGGGCATCGTTCGGCATGTATAACACCAGGGCCGAAGTCGACGCTTTGGCCGAGGCGCTTGAAAAAGCGCGCAAATTCTTCGGATGATGATTTTTTTGGGTGACGACCATGGATGATGTGAGCCACACCACCGAGACCGCACCGGAAGCAGCCATCAATCCGCTGGTTTCCGCCTCGGCGATTCCCGCCGACGAACTGGCGCGGCTGACCGACGACATCGTCTCGGCGCTGAAGACCGTCTACGACCCGGAAATCCCAGCCGATATCTATGAACTCGGCCTGATCTACAAGATCGACATCGAGGACAATCGCGCGGTCAAGATCGACATGACGCTGACCGCACCGGGCTGCCCGGTGGCCGGCGAAATGCCCGGCTGGGTGGAAAACGCCGTCGGCGCCGTCGAGGGCGTGTCCGGCGTCGAAGTCAACATGACCTTCGATCCGCCCTGGTCGCCCGACCGCATGTCGGAAGAAGCGCAGGTTGCGGTGGGTTGGTACTAGCGTCGAGCCTGGCATACTTGCGCCAGTCATAAAACTTCACCATTTTAGGTGAGGAATCATTCGGCAGGCCTTGAACCTGCATGGAATGGAAGGAAAAAGAATGGGACGCTTTGCCGTCATCACGATGACCGAAAAGGCCGCCGACCGGGTGCGCGAGATCGTTGCCACCCGTGACAATGCGCATGGCATCCGCCTCGGCATCAAGAAGGGCGGCTGCGCCGGCATGGAATACACGGTCGATCTGGTGACCGAGCCGAACACCAAGGACGACCATATCGAGCGCGACGGCGCCCATGTCTATGTGGCGCCCGAGGCCGCGCTTTTCCTGTTCGGCACCGAGATGGATTTCGAGCAGACGACGCTGCGCACCGGCTTCACCTTCCGCAACCCAAACCAGAGTTCGGCCTGCGGTTGCGGCGAATCCGTCGAGTTGAAGCCGGCCGACCTGAAGGCGCTGGCAGACGCACGCGCTTCCGCCTGATTCTTCCTTCGCCCCGTTTACGGGGAGAAGGTGTCACGAAGTGACGGATGAGGGGCAGCGCCAGCCTCTCCAAAGTTAGCGCCGCCCCTCATCTGCCTGCCGGCATCTTCTCCCCGTAAACGGGGCGAAGAAAACTACTCCACCCACATGCCCGTCCGTTTGTGCCAGTCGGCGATCGATTCCTCGGGATAGACGTCGAAGACCTTGTCGTGCTTGCCAACCACCGGCTCGACCCAGTTCGCCTTGTATTTCAGCATCAGATGCACCCGGCTCGGCGGAATGGGCAGGTCGCTGTCGATCGCCGAAGCGAAGGGATGCACCAGTTCCGGCCAGGTCGGATCGTAGAGCCAGAGCGCCGACCCGCATTTGCGACAAAAATTGCGTTCGCCCGACGATATCTCGCAATTCGGATGCTCATCGTCCTGGATGCTGGCGCGGTAGACACCGAGGCTCCTTTTGCCCCTGATGTTCAAGGTCTCGCTGTCGGCGCCGAGATTGATGGCAAAACCGCCGCCGCCCTGCTGCTTGCGGCAGATCGAACAATAGCACAGCATGAATGGCGCCGGCGTGTGGCTCTCCACCTCGAAACGCACGGCATTACAGCGGCAGGACCCTTTGAGCAAAAGCGGCATGGCAAAACTCCAACGGATGGCTCTCAACCTGTCAGCATGATTTTGGTTGCGGCGATGACAAGGTCAAATGCCGGTGACATGATCGCGGCATGGACAATGAACGCATCGCCGAACTGTTCGAGGGCCTAGGCCCGGTCAGCATCCGAAAACTGTTCGGCGGCAAGGGCATCTATTTCGACGGCGTCATCGTCGCCATCGTGCTGCGCGGCGAATTGCTGCTGAAGGCAGACGACCAAAGCGCGCCCGACTTCGAGGCCGCCGGCTGCACGCAATGGACTTATACCGGCTCCCGCCACGGCAAGCAGGTCTCCATGCCGTACTGGAGCATTCCCGACAGTGCTTTCGATGATCCCGACGAGATGACGGTCTGGGCAAGGCGCGCCTATGAGGCGGGACGAAGGGCGGGGAAGTAGATTCCCGCAATGCGAGGCCGCCCCCTCATCCGGCCGCTTCGCGGCCACCTTCTCCCCGAGGGGAGAAGAGATCCAGGTTAGCACTCGCAAGCTCCTCTCCCCTCGGGGAGAGGTCGGATTGCCCGAATTGTTCTTGCAATTCGGTTTTGGCAATCCGGGTGAGGGGGACCTTCGCCGCGCGAACCTACAGCGCCTTCGCTATCTCAGCCGCAAGCCTCGCGTTGTTCTCCACCAGCGCGATGTTGGTCTTCAGGCTCCGGCCGCCGGTCAGTTCGAGGATTTTCGACAGCAGGAACGGCGTCACCGCCTTGCCTGTCACGTTGAGCGCTTCCGCTGCCTTCTGCGCGGCTTCGATGTAACCTGCCATCTCTTCGGCCGGGATTTCGTGGTTCTCGGGCACCGGATTGGCGATCAGCATGCCTCCGGCGAGGCCCAGCGAAGCCCGAGTCTGGTAGAAATGCGCGATCTCTTCCGGTTTGTGCAAGGTCAGCGGCGCGCGGAACGGCGAATGCCGCGACCAGAAGGCCGGCATCGTCTCGCAGCCATGGCCGATCACCGGCACGCCGCGCGTTTCCAGCACTTCCAGCGTCTTTTCGATGTCGAGGATGGCCTTGGCGCCGGCCGACACGACGATGACCGGCGTGCGTGCCAGTTCGTCGAGGTCGGCGGAAATATCAAAGCTCTTTTCCGCACCCTTGTGCACGCCGCCGATGCCGCCGGTGGCAAACACCTTTATGCCGACCATATGCGCCGCGATCATGGTGGCGGCGACCGTGGTGCCGCCGGTGCGCCCTTGCGCCACGGCAAAACCGAGGTCGGCGCGCGACAGCTTCATGGCGTCGCCGGTCATCGCCAGCGATTCGCGCTCGCCGTCCGAAAGCCCGATCTTGATGCGGCCGCCGACCACGGCGATCGTCGCCGGCACGGCGCCGCCGTCGGTGATGATCTTTTCGACATCCGCCGCCATGGCGCCATTGTCGGGGTAGGGCATGCCATGGGTGATGATGGTGCTTTCCAGCGCCACGACCGGCAGGCCTGCGGCCAGTGCTTGCGCCACCGGCGCGTGGATGTCGATGAAGGGGCGGGCGGTTTCTGGGGTCATCTGGATCTCCAATCCGGAGTGAAGCGCATCCACTGGGGTGCGCGAAAAAACTCCGGCACTGTGAATTTGCCGGTCTCATGCCACTTCCTGCGCATCCGGCACAAGAGCCAACGCTTCCGCGAAGGTCGCCGCGGTGAAATTGGGAACGGCGTCGGCGCTTTCGATGGCCAGCGTTGCCGCGGCAATGCCTTCGCGCAGGGCCACCCGCAGCGGCAGGCCGCGCAGCAAGGCAGCGACCGTTGCGCCGGCCAGCGCATCGCCGGCGCCGGTGACGTCAGCCACCTTTCTTGGCAGCGGCGGCAGGATCGAGAAGGCGCCGGCGTCATCGTAGCCCAGCATGGCACTGCCGCCCGCCGTCACCACACCGCTCTTGAGCCCCGCGCGTTTCAGCCCGGCGACGATGTCTTGCGGGGAAGCCGCCGCGTCCAGGTCTGCCAGCGCGATCGCTTCGCGCCGGTTCATGAAGACGACGGCCAGATTGCCGAGCACCGGCTTCAAACGCACGATCTTGGCCGGCGAAATGGCAATGGCGAAGACGGGTTTGCCGGCGGCAAGCGAAACCAGCCGCTCCAGTGCCGCCGTCGGCAGATTGGCATCGCAGAAGATGGCATCGGCGACCGCGATTACCTCGCGGACCCTGGAGCGCCTGATCTGCTTGGGAAACGCCAGCTCATAGAGCGCCATGTCGGCAAAGCCGACGATCAATTCGCCCTCGCTGTCGATCAGCGCCGTATAGCTCGGCGTGGTGCGATCGAGGAACACCGCGGACAGGTCGGCAATGCCTGCCGCGGCGATGGCTCGTGAAACGGTATCGGCAGCGGCATCGCCGCCGCGCACCGAGAGCAGCGACGCGGAGACGCCGCGCCGCACGGCGCTGCGCAGAGCGTTGAAGACGCCGCCGCCGACATCCTCGCGCATCGTGCCCGGATTGGATGCGGCGGGCACGTAAGCGCCCGACACCTGGCCACGCCGGTCGATATGGGCGCCACCTACGGCCAGTATTTTCGCGGATTTCAACATGCCGGCGATATGACCTTTGTTATTCCAGCCGCACAAGCGCTAGACTGCGTGACGGAACTTCGCATGCAAGGCAGCGATTCGGCAGATCGAAACACTCGAGCCGGCTGGCCCAATGCGGGATGCGGTCCTGCACGAGGTCCTGGTACGAAAAAAGAACAAATCCGGATATTCGTTGTTTTTCAGATATTTGACCCCTCTTGCCAAACGAGAACAAAAAAGGTACAAATAGGCAGGGATTACGGATTGTCCGGCCTTCATTGACGACCAAGGGGTGATGTATCATGGCTCAGAATTCTTTGCGGCTGGTAGAGGACAAAGCGGTGGACAAATCAAAGGCTCTGGATGCGGCGCTGTCGCAAATCGAGCGGGCTTTCGGCAAGGGCTCGATCATGCGGCTCGGCGCGAACGAGCAGGTCGTCGAGATCGAAACGGTGCCGACCGGCTCGCTTGGCCTCGACATCGCGCTTGGCGTCGGTGGCCTGCCGCGCGGCCGCATCGTCGAGATCTATGGGCCGGAAAGCTCGGGCAAGACGACGCTTGCCCTGCACACGGTGGCCGAAGCCCAGAAGAAGGGCGGCATCTGCGCCTTCGTCGATGCCGAGCATGCGCTCGATCCCGTCTATGCCCGCAAGCTTGGCGTCGATCTCGAAAACCTTCTGATCTCGCAGCCCGACACCGGTGAGCAGGCGCTGGAAATCTGCGACACGCTGGTGCGCTCCGGGGCCATCGACGTGCTGGTGGTCGATTCGGTCGCGGCGCTGACGCCACGCGCCGAAATCGAAGGCGAGATGGGCGATTCGCTGCCCGGCCTGCAGGCCCGCCTGATGAGCCAGGCGCTGCGCAAGCTGACCGCCTCGATCTCGCGTTCCAACACCATGGTCATCTTCATCAACCAGATCCGCATGAAGATCGGCGTCATGTTCGGTTCGCCTGAAACCACGACCGGTGGCAACGCGCTGAAATTCTACGCTTCGGTGCGCCTCGACATCCGCCGCATCGGCTCGGTCAAGGACCGCGATGAGGTCGTCGGCAACCAGACCCGCGTCAAGGTGGTCAAGAACAAGCTGGCGCCGCCCTTCAAGGTGGTCGAGTTCGACATCATGTATGGTGAGGGCGTGTCCAAGACCGGCGAACTGGTCGATCTCGGCGTCAAGGCCGGCGTGGTCGAGAAGTCGGGCGCTTGGTTCTCCTACAATTCGCAACGTCTCGGCCAGGGCCGCGAGAATGCAAAGCTGTTCCTGCGCGACAACCCCGACACCGCGCGCGAGATCGAATTGGCGCTCAGGCAGAATGCCGGGCTGATTGCCGAGAAGTTCCTTGAGAATGGCGGCTCCGAAGGTGGCGACGACGGTTTCGAGGAAGAATCCGGCGCGATGTAACAGCTTCGTCCGCGATGTTGGCCGGAGTTCGGCCATAATCGCGTTCTATTATCTCGGGCTTATGTAATCGAGTTCCGCGTTTATTGCGTTTTGAAACCGCCGGCCCAGCGCCGGCGGTTTTGCGTTTCGGCTGCGAAGCCAGGCGGGTTCGAACTGCCCGCAAAGGCTGCGCATTGGACCAATTCCGTGTTTCTGGACAGGGTGCGGCGCGATCGCTAAAAGGCCAAGTCTTATCTTCTAGGACGCAGAGCCCATTTTCCGTCGGCCGGCCCGGCGGCTCTCTCGAAAAGGCAGCATTCATGAGTGGCGTGAACGAAATCCGGTCGACATTTCTCGACTACTTCCGCAAGGAGGGTCACGAGATCGTCGCGTCGAGCCCGCTTGTGCCGCGCAACGATCCGACGCTGATGTTCACCAACGCCGGCATGGTGCAGTTCAAGAACGTCTTCACCGGGTTGGAGAAGCGGCCCTATTCGCGCGCCTCGACCGCCCAGAAGAGCGTTCGCGCCGGCGGCAAGCACAACGATCTCGACAATGTCGGCTACACCGCGCGCCATCTGACTTTCTTCGAGATGCTCGGCAATTTCTCCTTTGGCGACTACTTCAAGGAGCGCGCCATCGAGCTTGCCTGGAACCTGATCACCAAGGAATTCGGGCTGAACAAGGACAAGCTGCTGGTCACCGTCTACCACACGGACGACGAGGCAGCCGGCTTCTGGAAGAAGATCGCCGGGTTTTCCGATGATCGCATCATTCGCATCGCCACCTCGGACAATTTCTGGGCGATGGGCGACACCGGACCCTGCGGGCCGTGCTCGGAGATTTTCATCGACCGCGGCGAGCACATCTGGGGCGGCCCTCCCGGCAGCCCCGAGGAGGACGGCGATCGTTTCCTCGAATTCTGGAACCTGGTGTTCATGCAATATGAACAGGTGACGAAGGAGGAGCGCATCGACCTGCCGCGCCCGTCGATCGACACCGGCATGGGCCTGGAGCGCATGGCGTCCGTCCTGCAAGGGGTGGAAAGCGTCTTCGAGACCGATCTGTTCCGGCATCTGATCGAGGCGGCGTCGTCCGCTATCGGGCACGGGCCCGACAAGGAGACGGTCGCGTCCTTCCGCGTCATCGCCGATCATCTGCGCTCGTCATCCTTCCTGGTGGCAGACGGCGTGCTGCCGTCAAACGAAGGCCGCGGCTATGTCCTGCGCCGCATCATGCGCCGCGCCATGCGTCATGCGCAGCTGCTCGGTGCCCGCGATCCCCTGATGTGGCGTCTGGTTCCGGCGCTGGTGCGCGAGATGGGCCAGGCCTATCCGGAACTGGTGCGCGGCGAGCAGTTGATCACCGAGACCCTGAAGCTCGAGGAGACCAGGTTTCGCAAGACACTGGTGCGCGGCCTCGGCCTGCTCTCGGAAGCGACGGAAACACTGCATGCCGGCGACATGCTGGACGGCGAGACGGCCTTCAAGCTCTACGACACCTACGGCTTCCCGCTCGATCTGACGCAGGACGCGCTGCGCCAGCGCAGCATCTCGGTCGATCTTGCCGGCTTCACCAATGCCATGGAGCAGCAGAAGGCCGAGGCGCGCAAGCATTGGGCTGGCTCCGGCGATGCGGCCACCGAAACCGTCTGGTTTTCGGTGCGCGAGAAGGCGGGCGCCACCGAGTTCCTCGGCTACGAGACCGAACAGGCCGAAGGCATCATCCAGGCGCTGGTCCGGGACGGCAAGACCATCGACAGCGCCGGCAAGGGCGATGCGGTGGCGATCGTCGTCAACCAGACGCCGTTCTATGCCGAGTCTGGCGGCCAGATGGGCGACACCGGCATCATTTCGGGCGAGGGCTTCTCGATCGAGGTCTCCGACACCCAGAAAAAGGCCGACGGGCTGTTCGTCCATATCGGCAAGGTGGCCAGCGGCACGGTCAAGGCCGGCGCGGCGGTCGAGCTTAAGGTCGACCATAACAGGCGCTCCAGGCTGCGTGCGAACCATTCCGCGACGCATCTGATCCATGAGGCGCTGCGTGAGGTGCTGGGTAGCCATGTCGCGCAGAAGGGCTCGCTGGTGGCGCCGGAGCGTCTTCGCTTCGACATCTCGCACAACAAGCCGATTTCACCGGAGGATCTCGAAGAGGTCGAGCGCATGGCCAACGAGATCGTGGTGCAGAACGGCCCGGTGAACACGCGCCTGATGTCGGTCGACGATGCCATCGCCGAAGGCGCCATGGCGCTGTTTGGCGAGAAGTATGGCGATGAGGTGCGCGTCGTCTCGATGGGCACCGGCGTGCATGGCGCCAAGGCCAACCGGCCCTATTCGGTCGAGCTATGCGGCGGCACGCATGTCAGGGCGACCGGCGATATCGGCCTGGTGCGTGTCGTGTCGGACAGCGCGGTCGCTGCCGGCGTGCGCCGCATCGAGGCGCTGACCGGCGAGGCGGCACGCAAGCATCTCGACGAGCAGGATCGGCGTCTGAAATCGGTTGCCGCGACGCTGAAGATTTCGCCGGCCGACGTGCCGGCACGTGTCGAGGCGCTGCTCGACGAGCGCAAGAAGCTCGAAAAGGAGCTGACCGAAGCGCGCAAGAAGCTGGCGTTGGGCGGCGGCGCGACCGCTGGTGCGCCGTCGGAGAACGAGACCGTCGCGGGTGTCGGCTTCCTCGGCAAGGCGGTTTCCGGTGTTTCGCCGAAGGATTTGAAGCCGCTGGCTGACGCCGGCAAGACCTCGCTGGGTTCGGGCGTCGTCGTCTTCGTCGGCGCCGGTGAGGACAACAAGGCGAGCGTCGTGGTCGCCGTCACCGACGATCTCGTCGGCCGTTTCAGCGCTGTCGATCTGGTGCGCGTGGCCTCCGCCGCACTGGGCGGGCAGGGCGGCGGCGGACGGCCGGACATGGCCCAGGCCGGCGGTCCGGATGCGTCCAGGGCCAATGATGCGATCGCTGCGGTAAGGGCTGCGCTCGAAGCCGCCTGAAAGCCGCCCATGCCCGAAAGCCACGGCAAGAAAGTGCTCGTCCTTGGCGGCTACGGATTGATCGGCGAAACCATCGTCGGCCGCCTGCAGCGCGATGGGCATCAGGTAACCGGCCTCGGCCGCGATGTCAGGGATGCCGAGCGGCGCTGGCCGGCCGTGCGCTGGATTGCGGCCGACATTGCGCAACTGCTTGCCGCTGAAGACTGGCTGCCGGTGGTCGCCGGCATGGATGCGGTGGTCAATGCGGCGGGCGCGCTGCAGGACGGCCCGCGCGATCGCCTCGACGCCATCCATCGTGCCGCGGTGACGGCGGTGGTCGCTGCCTGCGAACAGGCCGGTATCAGCCGCTTCGTCCAGATCTCCGCCATCGGCGCCGATCCCGCCGCGGCAGATGCTTTCTTCCGCACCAAGGCGCAAGGCGACGAGGCAGTCGCGGCGTCCTCGTTGGAATGGACGATCCTGCGCCCTGGCCTGGTGATCGCGCCCGCCGCCTATGGTGGGACGGCACTGTTACGTGCGCTTGCGGCCTTTCCCGGTTTTGTTCCTGCCGTCATGGCGCGCCAGCCGATCCAGACAGTGGCCGTCTCCGACGTTGCCGAGGCGGTGTCGCGCGCGGTCGCCGGATCCTTGCCGCCGCGCATCTCCGTCGATCTCGTCGAAGCCGAGGCGCGCTCGCTCGCCGAAGTGCTGGCTGCCTTCCGTGCATGGCTTGGCTTGCCGGCAGCCCGCATTGTGCCGATGCCGGCCTTTTTCGGCCGTATCGCGGCTGTTGTTGCCGATGGTCTTGGCCTGCTTGGCTGGCGATCGCCTTTGCGCAGCGCAGCCCTTGCCGCTTTGGCGCGTGGCGTGACCGGCAACGCCAAATCCTGGAGCGAGATTTCGGATCACAAATTACAGCCGCTGGAAGCAACGCTGGCCGCCATGCCGGCCCATGTCCAGGAGCGATGGTTTGCGCGACTTTGGCTGCTGAAACCGATCGTGTTCGGCGTCCTGTCGCTGTTCTGGCTGGTCTCTGGCATTGTCGGCTTTATCAGGCATGATGCGGCGGCCGACATTCTGGTCGCGCATGGCCTGTCGCCAGCCTTCGCCCTCGGAATGGTTCTTGCCGGAAGTGCCGCCGACATCGCTGTCGGAGCCGCTGTTCTTGTGCGGGCCTTCGCGCGGCTCGCACTGCTGGGGATGATTGCCATCACCTTGTTTTATCTTGGTGCGGCGACCGTGTTCACCCCCGATCTGTGGCTCGACCCTCTGGGAGCAATGGTCAAGGCCGTGCCGGCGCTTTGCCTTGCCCTGGTGGCGCTGGCGATTTTGGACGAGCGATGAGCCTCTGGGCTGACATGCTGCGATGGGCGCATATCATCGGCGCCACGGTTCTGTTCGGCACCGGCGCCGGCATCGCCTTCTTCATGCTGATGGCGCAGCGCACCGGCCGCGCCGATATCGTCGCCCATGTCGCCGGAACGGTGGTCATCGCCGACACCATCTTCACGGCGACCGCCGTTGTCGTGCAGCCGATCACGGGTGTGCTGCTGGCGAAGGCCGCGGGCTGGCCGCTCTCCGAAGGCTGGATCGTGCTCTCCTTGCTGCTTTATGTCGTGACCGGCCTGTTCTGGCTGCCGGTGGTCTGGATCCAGATCCGCATCCGCAACCTGGCGCGGCAGGCCGCCAGCGCAAACGCACCGCTTCCTCCTGAGGAAAAGCGCCTGTTTCGCATCTGGTTTGCGTGCGGCTTCCCGGCTTTCGCCGCCGTGCTTGCCATTCTCTGGCTGATGGTCACAAGGCCCGCAATAGGGCTTTAGCGCCTAGGCCTGCTTTGCAGCCTTCAGCGCGCGCGTCATTCTGTTGGAATCGCCCCAGGTGGACAGCCAGATCAGGACGTCGGTGGCGATCGAAACCAGCCACCGCAGAAGGCTCAGCGCCGGGCCGGGCGATTTCAGCTGCTCTTCGGCGTGATGGAGATGCGCAAGCTCTTCCTCACGGATCGCCAGGATGACGCCGTGCAATTCGCGATCACGGTTGGCCAGAAAGAAAAGCTGATCGTCGAGATGACGGTGCACTGCTGCTTCCACGGCTGCGGTACAGGCCCAGATGCCTTGCGGATCGAGCAGGGCGGTCACAAAACCCAGCAGCCAGCCGCCCCAGCTCCAGAATTGCATCACCCGGCACGGTCGCGACTGCCGGCTCGGCATGGCGGCGCGAAACGCGGCGCAATGAACGCGCTCGTGCCCGAGCATCTCCGATAATGATGGCACGCAATCCGGCCAAAAGCGCTTGGCGACAAGAATCTGCGCCGAATAGATTCTGATCGCGCCGAACTCGCCGGCGTGGTTGACCCTGACTATTCTGGCAACGGTGAGCGCGTCCTGGTGAGAAAGGTCAGCCATGGGCGTGCCTGAATACCTCTCAACCGGCTGCCAAGCTCGGACGTTTTGCGATGCGGTCCCACCAGGCCTGGATGTCGGCAAATTCTGCGAGCAATTTTTGCCCCTCAGTGACCTTGAGGAAATAGGCGATGATGGGTGCCGCGTGCAGGTCGGCCAGCGTGAGCTGGTCGCCGAGCAGCCAAGGTCCATTTACCTTCAGCGAGGTTAGCACTTTCAGCACGGTCTCTGCCTGGCTCAGGCCAGCAGCGACCAAGGTCTCGTCCGGCTCAGCCTTCTCCAGCCGCTCGACGGCAACGTCCCAGACCATGGCGCGGTAGCCATAGGCATCGAGCATGCGATGATCTGGTTCATGGTTGCGCGGCCGCGAGGATCCTTCGGCTGCAAGGCCGGCCCGTCAAAACCCTCGTCGACATATCTGGCAATCGCGCTCGTCTCGAAGAGCCGAAACCCATCATGCTCGAACGTAGGGATGCGGCCGAACGGGTGGTGCTCGAAATACCAGGCGGGAATACCATCAGTGGCAAAGACATCGACCGGCACAAGCGCGTAGTCGATGCCTTTCTCCGCGAGCACGAGGCAGACGATGCGCACATAGACGCTGTAATCCGCCCCGTAAACAACAGGCTTGCCCGACGATGTGGTGTTGAACCTATGACCGATGGGGGTAACGATCTACTCTTTTATCTTTGCAACGGGCTTTCCATCTTCCCCGATGACGAGCGTGATCTTGCCTCCAAGGTCCGTCGGCGCGGGAGCGACATTTGCAGGTTGCCCCTCATACTTCGGCATGGAATCCAAAAGCTCTTTGCCCTTGGCAGTCTTAAGCCGTTCTTGCTGATCGAACCACATGGCCATTTTACATCCACCTTTTTAGCTTAGATTTTAGTCATGCCCATCCGTGGATGACAAGTCACCACTCCATACGCCTCAATTCTTTATCTTGAATTTAATACTGCTGAGCACCCAGATCAAGATCGAGGTAAGCTTGGGCGACATGCTTTAGGCCATCGCCTTCTGTAGGTTCTCGTCGATCTTGTCGAGGAAACCAGTGGTCGAAAGCCAGGGCTGGTCGGGGCCGATCAGCAGCGACAGGTCCTTGGTCATGAAGCCGGATTCGACGGTCTGGATGCAGATTTTTTCCAGCGTCTCGGCAAAGCGCTTCAGTTCGGCATTGTCGTCGAGCTTGGCGCGGTGGGCGAGGCCGCGCGTCCAGGCGAAGATCGAGGCGATCGAATTGGTCGAGGTTTCCTCGCCCTTCTGGTGCTGGCGGTAGTGACGCGTGACGGTGCCGTGCGCGGCTTCGGCTTCCACTGTCTTGCCGTCCGGCGTCATCAGCACCGATGTCATCAGGCCGAGCGAGCCAAAACCTTGCGCCACCGTGTCGGACTGGACGTCGCCGTCATAGTTCTTGCAGGCCCAGACATAGCCGCCCGACCATTTCAGGCTGGAAGCCACCATGTCGTCGATCAGCCGGTGCTCGTACCACAGCTTCTTCGACTTGAACTCGGCTTCGAATTCCGCCTCGTAGACTTCCTGGAAAATGTCCTTGAAGCGGCCGTCATAGGCCTTGAGGATGGTGTTCTTGGTCGACAGATAGACCGGATAGTTGCGCAGCAAGCCGTAGTTCAGCGACGCGCGGGCAAATTCGCGGATCGAGTCGTCCAGATTGTACATGGCCATGGCGACGCCGGCGCCCGGTGCGTCGTAGACGTCATGCTCGATCACCTTGCCGTCCTCGCCGACGAACTTGATCGTCAGCTTGCCCTTGCCGGGAAAGCGGAAGTCGGTGGCACGGTACTGGTCGCCGAAGGCATGACGGCCGACGATGATCGGCTTGGTCCAGCCGGGCACCAGGCGCGGCACGTTCTTCATGATGATCGGTTCGCGGAAGATCGTGCCGCCGAGGATGTTGCGGATGGTGCCGTTCGGCGACTTCCACATCTTCTTCAGCTTGAATTCCTCGACGCGCTGTTCGTCGGGGGTGATCGTCGCACATTTCACGCCGACGCCGTATTTCTTGATGGCGTTCGCCGAATCGATGGTCACCTGGTCGTTGGTGGCGTCACGATGCTCGATGCCGAGGTCGTAATATTCGAGCTTCAGGTCGAGATAAGGGTGGATCAGCTTGTCCTTGATGAACTGCCAGATGATGCGGGTCATCTCGTCGCCGTCGAGTTCGACGACCGGGTTTTCGACTTTGATTTTTGGCATTGGGGAAGCCTTTCGCTACTACGGGACGCAGGTGAGATATCGGCCTATAGCAAAGGCAATGGCCAGACGCCAAGGGCTCACCGAAGGCTCGTTCTCACCTGTCCTCGACTACAGTTCTGTGACGCTTGTCTTGTTGTTCGTGAGCGGGCGCTCTTTGAATACCGTGAACCAGCGTCAGCGCATTTACGACCTTTGGAAACAGGGCCGACATACTTGCACGGCGGCCGATAATCACGGTGTTTGTAGCGAAGCTAAATATTCTTCTTCAAAAGCCAGCGTATCCCGTCGACGCTCTGTCATCCGCCGAGCAGGGACACCGACATAGTTCGTCCAAGCTTTCATCGGCCTGCTGATTCGCGACATGGCTCCCAGTATCGACCCTTCATCGAATCGAGCTCCGGGGAGGACCATGCTCCCATGGCCAACGGCTGAATGACGGCCAAAGATGATCGACGCCGAACGGGCACCACCACCTGGAACAGTAGGATGGCTCAATGTCCTCCCGCTAGTGTCCTCGTTTGATGTGTATATGCCCACGTAGTGAGATATGTTGACGAAATCTCCTAGTCGTATCTCGCCAGCGCCTGCCAACACCGAGTGGCTGCCTATGTGGATGTTGTTCCCGAACTTCACCCCGCCCCGATTAGAAATAACGACGAATGGATCGATCCTTACTCGTGAGCCAAGAGATATTCGAGAGCAATCAACAATAACAGCCGTTCTGTGAATCAGAACGTCATCGCCAATTTTCGAAAATCCTAAATTTTCTAGTTGTTCTCGTGTAAGAAAATCGCTGTTCAGCCCAAAAGGCATATCAAGCTCGATTTAGATGTTTCTGTTCAAATTCCGGTATTCGCGAACCAGGTCTTGCCAGACAATATTCGCAGGATTGACCAAATTGCGCGCAAGCATATCGTCAATGAGAGCAGGCTGCAGTTCGCGGCGATCGATTTCGTCGTTCCGGAGGAAATGTAGAACACGAATTTTGTCCGCCGTTAGTTTGTTCGCGTTGAGATGCGTAAGGTCGTTGGCTGCGTTGTACTCCGCAGGCAGGACGTCAACGATACATCCTGTTTGATGTGCAGCGAGTGTAAGCGCAATCTGACATTTAAAGTAACTATCGCCGATGGCGTCGGTCAGACTACGCATCGTCGCCCATATCTCGGTTGCTAGAATATCTTGGGCCTTCGGATTCATGGCCACGAACCCCAGATTGAAATAGGGCGGCGAGATTGGAAGGTGGAGATCGGGGTCGATTGAATAACGATAAGTTTTGGCCGGCCAAGGCAAACTGAATATCCGGAACAGGGCTGGCCAAAAATCAGCACTATGCGATTGAGGGACAATAGGGTTAGCGCCAAGACCCGGCGGAAAATGCGCCATATGTCCTTTTACTGTAGGCGCGTACGAAGTAAATTCGTCCACGAGTGGATCGATGTCACGAAGTAACACGGTGTCGGCATCGCAATGTACGACAACATCCGCAGTGGCTGGCGTACAAAAACGCCAGATAGCTGTTCCGGCCCAATGGAAATCTGCAAAAACATCATCGGGTGTTCGTTCCCAATTGATGTTGAAATTCTCGCTCCATCGGTTTTCGCGCCGCACCGCATCGAGATCGCATCGGTCGCCCACCGTAATCGACAGGCGGGCATCGCGATACCTCCGATCGGAAAACCGCCGGAGTGCGAAATTGAAGAACCGCACTTGAGAGAAGAAAATCTGTGTCGGCGAGATCGGTATTCTGAACTCAACAGTTTTTGCGGCCTTCGGCGTGTCGACAAGCAAGTTGCGGACATGGCTGCCCGCTGAGGGATCAATCAAGTGCGACATCGAGTGCCTCAAATACGATTTTCATGATCAGGTCTGCATCTGGTTGAGCGGAGCGAACTGGAAGCGCGCACATCCTTTCAGCGAGATCTTCGGCAACTCTGCATGGGCTGAAGATTCGCGTTGAAGGCCATTCGGAAAGACTGGGGCGATAGTAGCGGCGGATCTCGAGACCCTCGTTTGCCGCTGTCGCGACAAAGCGCTCCGCGATCTGCGGGGTTGGCATTAGGATGGGAAAGAGCTGCCAGGACGCCGCCTCCGAATCCAAAGGATAGCGAAGGTTGGAATAGGTTGCGAGTCGAGCCAGATAGCGACGAACATAGGCTTGGCGTTGGCGAACAATTCTATCGAAACGCGCGAGTTGGGCGAGGCCGACAGCGGCATGTAACTCGGACATCTTTCCATTAAAGCCCCAGAAGGGACCGTGCGCGTTTTGGTAAGATGCAAGGCCAAAATTAAGTGCGGCCCGCAGCGGCATATCTGATTTTAGACTCGCAAAGATCGCGCCACCTTCCCCAATCGCGAAGGGTTTGGTCGCATGCATCGAGAAAACTTCGAAAATGTTCTCGCCATTCCCATGAAGCGCGCGGGGGCCGCCAAGCCCCGATGCGTTGTCGATGATGACTGCGGCCCCGTGCTCCCTGCACGCGGCTATTTCCTTTGTCCAGTCGTATGCAATTCCGAACGGCGCCACCAACATGACGGCGCGAGCGCCTGTCTCGGTCAGCGCCTGATGGAGGAGATCGTTGTCTATCACCCAACTTTCAGGATCGACGTCGACGACCACGGGCGTCATTCCCGCCGCTCGTATTGCTCCCAACGATGCAGCAAACGTAAACGCCGGGACCAGAACTGCACCGGTTACATCAGCTGCCAACAACGCCGCCGACAAGCCGGTCGTTGCGCTTGAGCACGAAACACAGCACTCGGTTGGTCTGCCGAAAGTATCCAACAAGCCGAGTTCCAATCGACGTACAAGTGGGCCGAAATTGGAGTACCAGCCGTTCGCCGTGATCTCATCGAGCAACGCCGAATACTCGGACGGAGTCGGTAAATCTGGAACAACGGAGCGATGCCTGTAGGGCGACTTAATTTTGATCGTCATGTGGCGCGCAGGCGTCCGGCACCTTCAGTCGGCTGATCCAAAGCAGTTCCATCTGTAGGCCGGCAGTTGATCGATGAGCAGCGCGCCAAGGTCACTGGTTCACCCTTGGCCTGCGGTCCCATTCCAACGTTCGCATCCCCTCATACCGGCCATCGAAGCGAAATTTAGAATGGTGAGGACCACTCGCAACTTTATGATTTTTCCAAAGCGCGTCGCGTTGAAACAGATTCAGACACCGCGCTCTAGGGCATTGCTTGATGCATGTCGTTACCCGGGGTCACTTTTGCGCGACATGCATAGTGGACCCTTGAGTTTGACATTTGCGCCGCGATTTATGTCGACCGGGATGCAAATGTCAAACTCGTTTCACAGGGTCACAGCGTCTAAAGCCCTTTGCGCGACAACGCATGGCGCGTGAAGCTAAAAAGGCCGGTGGAGCTGGCCGCCTCGAATCGTCTACTTAAATGGGGTCGTCGTTGTGAACGCGCCCGCTCCCGAAACAACATTGCTTGGGCCGAACGAAGTTGCAGTTGCGCCGCCGGTTAGAATTATTGCGCTAGGGCTTCCATTGAGCACGCTATTTGCTACCGCCAGAACATTGCCGGCGTTGGTGGCCTGAATTGCAAAAGTCGTGTTGCCGTCGACAAGAACTTTGTTCAGAGCTGCAATGTTCCCGACGCCATTGCCTTGCACATTCACACCTCCGCCATTCTGGTTGATGGTCGAGTCTTGGATAAAGACCCTCGCTCCCGCCGTGCTACTGATGGAGTTGACACCATTTTGCGTGAAGTGTCGGATATCGCATCGAATGATGTAGACGGCCTGCCCGCTGAGGATGTTCACGCCATTAAGACCTGTCCCGAGGCCTTCAATGTCGAGCCCCTCTAACACCACTTTGCCGGTGGCTCCAGCATTGACAATAATCGCGTTGGTCCCTGAGACGAGTACGCCTGCCTCGATATGATCGGATCGAATCGTGATGGACTTTGTAATCGTCACGCCGCCAAAGCCGCCTGGATCGAGTACGTTGATCTCTCCGCCTGCGGCTGTCTTGGAAATCGCGCCGGCAAAGGTCTTGCAAGGCGCTGTTCGGCTGCACGGATTGGCGTCGTCACCAACGCCGGAAACCCACGTTCTTGTCGCTTGTGCAGAAGCCGGTGCAGCCATGAAGGCTGACGCCAGAAGCAACACAGCGAGTGAAAGGAAAAATCGTATGACGTTCATTTGCCCCTCCTGAGATATGGCCAACGCCTCGTCGGCCGTTGAAACCCGTGTCGATATGCTTGGGGAGCAAACAAATGACGGGAGCGTGCAAGACGCACTCCGCCTTCCAATACCATTCATCGATAAACATTGAACCCCAAGCGGGTTGGATATTACCGCGTTCTAATTTGGTTTTCCAGTGACGCGCTGCGTCATCGTAAATAAATGTGCATTCTGATCGTAGACGATTTCTGGGAATGCGAAACATCGTCAATGCCGACAGTGAGCATGGGACGGTACATTTGTCGGCGGTTTGGGATGCAGGGTGGCGGGGCAAGGCAGTAAATAAGATCGGATGTCTTCCGTTGTGGGCACCGAAGGGCCACGTCTCATCATTTTTGTATGCGCCATGCGACGATTGGTTTGCCTAGACACGTATGGTCATTTTCGCGGGCTTCACGCAAACAAGGGAAGCAGCAGGTGCGCGCTATGCTATTTGTCTGCCAACCGGCCTACAACTCTTCAAAAAGCCTTATCGATATGGCAGGACGCGGAGACTTCGTAGCGCAATCACTTGGAACACATGGCAGGAACGGACTTTCAGCGCGGCCTCGTGACCACCGGCCCGGCGATCATCCTCGTCGAGCCGCAGCTCGGCGAGAACATCGGCATGGTCGCCCGCGCCATGGCCAATTTCGGCTTGGTCGAGTTGCGCCTGGTCAACCCTCGTGACGGCTGGCCGAGCGAGAAGGCGCGGGCCGCCGCCAGCCGCGCCGACCATGTCATCGACGCCGTCACCGTCTTCGATGATCTGGCCTCGGCCCTTGCCGACCTGAATTTCGTTTTCGCCACCACGGCCAGGCAGCGCGACGGCTTCAAATCCGTGCGTGGGCCGGTGGAGGCGGGCAGGCTGCTGCGGGCGCGTCACGCAATGGGTCAGCGCACCGGCATCCTGTTGGGCCGAGAGCGCTTCGGCCTCTACAATGACGAGGTCGGCCTTGCCGACGAGATCGTCACCTTTCCGGTCGATCCTGATTTCTCCTCGCTCAACATCGCCCAGGCCGCGCTGCTGATGTCCTACGAATGGATGAAGTCCGGCCTGGAAGACGAGACGAAGACCAATTTTTCGGGTCCGGAGATGAAGCCGGCAAGCAAGGAAGAGCTGCACGGCCTGTTCGCCTATCTGGAAGGCGCATTGGAAGCGCGTGGCTATTTCAGGCCGGCACCGAAGAAGCCGAAGATGGTCGACAATCTGCGCGCGGTGTTGACACGCCCCGGCTTTGCCGAACCGGAGCTCAAGGTGCTGCGCGGCATCATCTCGTCGCTCGACCGGTTTTCGCCGGCGATGCCGCGCGGCGATGGTTCCCCGGGCGACGATCCACGGCGTTTGCCCGCGGCCGCCGCGCGCGCCCGCAAGGCGGAAATGGGGTGCCGGGCGCCCGACGCCAATGGCGACGACAATGACACGCCGCCGCTGGGCGGCAAGGGAACCGACAATGACTGAGCGGCCGATCCTGATGTTCGATTCGGGCATAGGCGGGCTGACCGTGCTGCGCGAGGCGCGCGTGCTGATGCCCGATCGCCGCTTCGTCTATGTCGCCGACGATGCCGCGTTCCCTTACGGCGCCTGGGAGGAACCGGCGCTCAACGCTCATATCCTTGGCCTGTTCGGCGCGCTGCTGGAAAAATTCCAGCCCGAGATTTCGGTTATCCCCTGCAACACGGCGTCAACGCTGGTGATCGACGCGCTGCGCGAGAAATTCCCCGGCCACCCCTTTGTCGGTACTGTGCCGGCGATCAAGCCGGCGGCGGAGCGTACGCGCTCAGGGCTTGTTTCGGTGCTGGCGACGCCCGGCACGGTCAAGCGCCAATACACGCGCGACCTGATCAGCAAATGGGCGCAGAAATGCCACGTACGGCTTGTCGGTTCGGACCGGCTGGCACCGCTGGCCGAGATTTACATGCGCGAGGGGTTCGTCGACGAGGAGATCGTGCGCCAGGAGATCGCGCCATGCTTTGTCGAGAAGGACGGCGCCCGCACCGATATCGTAGTGCTCGGCTGCACGCACTATCCGTTCCTGGCCAATCGCATGCGCAAGACCGCACCCTGGCCGGTCGACTGGATCGACCCGGCCGAAGCGATCGCCCGCCGCGCCATGTCGCTGCTTGCACCGGTCGACGGACCGCTGCCGGTGGGTGAGCCTGACATCGCCGTCTTCACCTCCGGCAAGGTGGATTTCGCCACCAGCCGGCTCATGCAGGGCTTTGGCCTGACGGTCGCCTGACATCCGGAACATTGGTTGGCGCGTCGCGTTTTCCCTCAGGCAATCAGGCAATGAAGGAGAAACAGCCATGCCAGCCACCTCGAAAGCCCAGCAGAAGGCCGCCGGCGCAGCCTTGTCGGCTAAGCGCGGCGAGACGAAGAAGAGCGAACTCCAAGGCGCTTCCAAGGGAATGTACGAATCGATGAGCGAAAAGCAGCTCGAGGAATTCGCCGAGACGAAGCGCAAAAGCCTGCCGGAGAAGAAATCGAAACATTAGGGACCAGGGCATCCGCGCTTCGCCATCGATAACAAGCTCGTCCATAAGAAACATGAGCCGGAATGAAAAAGCCCGCGGCCAAAACCGCGGGCTTTGAGATGATGTGGCCGCCTGAGGCCGAACCGGAACTTACCAGCGCCCCCGGCAGTGCCGCACCTTGTAACGAACGACGTGTCTGTGGCCGTGCCGCCAGACCACCCTTTTCTTCACCACGATGCGGCAAACCTGGTGGTACCGGTGTCCCTGCCAATGCCTGGCCTCCGCCGGCTCTGGTGCAACTGCCATCGATCCGGCCAGTACCGCCGCACCTGCCAACGTAAGGAAGAATTTCTTCATGTTAGTCATGCTCCTCTAGCTCCGGTCACTTCCTGGTGCCGTTGGCGCACAACCTCCCACCACATCCGGCATCGCATCGACATCGGGGACGGTATACAGTCGCGTTCCGCCGCGCCATGCAAAAGCTTGACACCGGTTAAATCTCGGTTTAACCAGCCGCCACCACCGGGCAGCGATGTCCGGTGTTTGTTTTGTATGCGCAAGATCAGACAGCCTAATCGTTTCCGATCTTGTTTGAAATGACGTGTCCCGTGGGTTTTCCGCCGCGTTGCGTGGGAAAACCCTGTCAGGTCTCGAAAACGGAGGCCAGAGGAGGGCGCGTTTCCTTCACCCGGACCATGAGGCTCCGGGTGTGTTGTTTTGAAAAGGGAATGCGATGAGCAAGCGCGAATCCGCGAAGTACAAGATCGACCGCCGTCTTGGCGAAAACATCTGGGGCCGCCCGAAGTCCCCGGTCAACAAGCGTGAATACGGCCCCGGCCAGCATGGCCAGCGCCGCAAGGGCAAGCTTTCCGATTTCGGCCTGCAGCTGCGCGCCAAGCAGAAGCTGAAGGGTCACTATGGCGACGTTTCGGAAAAGCAGTTCCGCAAGGTCTATGAAGAGGCGGACCGCCGCAAGGGCGACACCTCGGAGAACCTGATCGGCCTGCTCGAATCGCGTCTCGACGCGGTCGTCTACCGCGCCAAGTTCGTGCCGACCATTTTCGCCGCCCGTCAGTTCGTCAACCACGGCCACATCAACGTCAACGGCAAGCGCGTCAACATCGGCTCGTACCGCTGCAAGCCGGGCGACGTCGTCGAAATCCGCGAAAAGTCGAAGCAGCTGGTCATCGTTCTGGAAGCGGTCGGTCTCGCCGAGCGCGACGTGCCGGACTATATCGAAGCCGATCACAACAAGATGGTCGCGACCTTCTCGCGCATCCCCGGTCTGGCTGACGTTCCGTTCGCAGTGCAGATGGAACCGAACCTGGTCGTCGAATTCTATTCGCGCTAAGCGACGAATTCCATTCGCGCTGAGATACCAAGCAAAGGCCGCCCGTCGAGGCGGCCTTTTCTTTTGTCTGCCTTTTCTTTGTCGGCCATCTCCGCTAATCCCGGGCGCAACGAAGTGCCGAACCGTCGTTGCTCCCGGATTTTGGAACTGACGCCATGAACATGCTGCCGGACGCCGAATCGCTCGAACCAGCCAGCGACATCGAAGGCGGCTTTCATCCGCTGTTTGCCGATGTGCCGTCCTCGGTCGAGTTCAACAAATTGCGCAAACGGCTGCTGCGGCTGACCCGACAGGCGATCGAGGATTTCTCGATGGTGAAGCCCGGCCAGCGCTGGCTTGTCGCCCTGTCGGGCGGCAAGGATTCCTACGGCCTGCTCGCCGTGCTGCTCGACCTCAAATGGCGCGGGCTGCTGCCGGTCGAATTGCTGGCCTGCAACCTTGACCAGGGCCAGCCGAATTTTCCCAAACACATCCTGCCGGATTATCTCGACAGATACGGCATTGCGCACCGGATCGAATATCAGGACACCTATTCCGTCGTCACCGACAAGCTGCCTCAGGGCAGCACCTATTGCTCGCTGTGTTCGCGGCTCAGGCGCGGCCATCTCTACCGCATTGCGCGCGAGGAGGGGTGCTCTGCGCTGGTGCTCGGCCACCATCGCGAGGACATTCTCGAAACCTTCTTCATGAACCTGTTCCATGGCGGCCGTCTCGCCGCCATGCCGCCAAAACTGCTCAACGACGACGGTGACGTCATGGTGCTGCGGCCGCTGAGCTACTGCGTCGAGGTCGATCTCGAAAAATTCGCTGCCGCGATGCAATTCCCGATCATTCCCTGCGATCTCTGCGGCAGCCAGGAAGGTCTTCAGCGCAACGCCATGAAGGCCATGCTCGAGGACTTGGAAAAGCGCATGCCCGGCCGCAAGGACACGATGCTGCGCGCGCTGTCGAACAGCAGGCCATCGCATCTGCTCGACAGAAAACTGTTCGATTTCGCGGCGCTCAATGAGATCCTGACCACAAGGCAAGCCGATGACATTTGACGACACCGCGATCGACTGGCTCGCTGGCCTTCTGTCCGACGCCGCAAAAGCCGAAATCATGCCGCGCTTCCGCCGGCTGGGCGAAGGCGACATCCGCCAGAAGACCTCTGCCGCCGACCTGGTGACGGAAGCCGACGTCAGTGCCGAGCGGCTCATCACCGCCAGGCTGCGCGAGCGCTACCCCTCGGCGATGGTCGTCGGCGAGGAGGCCTGTTCCGACGATCCAGCGCTGCTTGAGGGTCTGGGCGAGGCCGATCTGGCTTTCGTCATCGACCCGGTGGACGGCACTTTCAACTTCGCCTCCGGCGTGCCGCTGTTCGGCGTCATGCTGGCGGTCGTGGTCAAGGGCGAGACCGTCGCCGGCATCATCCACGATCCGGTCGGCAAGGACTGGCTGATCGGCGCCAGGGGCGCCGGCAGCCACATCCGGCATGCGCATGGCAGCATCGAGAAGGTGCATGTCGCGGCACCCGTGCCGATCTCGGAAATGACCGGCTCGGTCTCCTGGCAATACATGCCCGAGCCGGAGCGGTCGCGGCTGGCGCGCAACCAGACGAAGATCCTGTCGCAATTCGCCTATCGCTGCGCGGCGCACGAATACCGCCTGCTGGCGAGCGGCCATGCCCACTTCGTCGTCTACAACAAGCTGATGCCGTGGGACCATCTGGCCGGTGTGCTGATCCATACCGAGGCCGGTGGTCATGTCGCGCGTTTCGATGGCAGCGCCTATCTGCCCTCGCATGTCGGCGGCGGCCTGCTTGTCGCGCCCGATCGGGAAAGCTGGCAGGAATTGCGCCGCGAACTCTGGGCGCAATAGGATCAGGTCCTGCGGCCAGTGTCCGAACCGGCGGTGTCCGGCTGAAGGAGCGTTGCAATCTCACGCAGATCCGGAGGGTCTCGAATGAAACTTCGGTTCGCAATTGTCGCGGCGGCTCTTGCCGCCGCCTTGTTTGCCAGCTCCAACGAGGCAAGATCCCAAGAGCGCACCTGTCGCAGTCCCGATCCCGTCGACACGATAAAGGAGATGTCCGACGCAATCTACGCCTGTTGGAAGCCGCCGCCCGGAACCGCCGGCATGTCCCTGACGCTGCGGTTCTCGCTTCGTCGCAACGGCACACTGATTGGCAAGCCTCGCGCCACGTACTCCGATCTGGGGACCGATGCCCAGCTCAGCCGGGCCTTCGTGGCTTCAATCCTCAGGGCACTCGACGACGCCCTGCCATTGCCCTTTTCGGACAGCATGGGCGAAGCCATCGCGGGGCGTATGCTTGCCCCTCGCTTCACGGCAGCCCTTGAGGGTGCGTCCTAATGCAAGTCGGTGATGTGCCCAGAGACGGGCGGGTTCTGCGGCTGGAACATCTTGCCGCGCTCGGCGATGAAAATCATCAGCAGCGCTGCGACCGAGACGCTGCAGAAGCCGGCGGCCAGCGGCGTCACCGTGCCGTTGAACGCCTGGCCGATCAGCGTGCCGAGAATGCCGCCCAAAAAAGTCTGCATGAAACCCAGGATGGACGATGCCGTGCCGGCCAGTTGGCCGAGCGGCTCCATGGCCAGCGCGTTGAAATTCGCCCCGAGCGCGCCGAACGGGAGCATTGCGCAGGCGAAGAAGGTGATGAACAGCCAGAGCGGCATCTTCATTTCCAGCGAAACGACCAGCCAAGCGAGGCTGATGACCAGGAACAACAGCAGCGCGCTCTGCGACAGGCGGCGCATGCCGATACGGCCGACAAGGCGCGAGTTCAGGAAGTTGGAGAAAGCAAGCACGCCCGCAACCCCGGCGAAGATGACCGGGAACATCTCGCCGACATTGAATATGTCGACATAGATCTGCTGCGCCGAGGCGATGAAGCCGAACATGGCGCCGAAAATGAAGGTGCTGGCGAAGGCATAGCAGATCGCAACGCGGTTGGTGAGCACGATGCGAAACCCGCCGAGGATGGAGTTGACGGTCAGCGGCCGGCGATATTCGGGATGCAATGTTTCAGGCAGGCGCAGCAGCGACCAGGCCGACACAATGAGCGCACCGGCGGCCATGGCGACGAAGATCCAGTGCCAGGTCGCAAACAGCATGATAAATTGGCCGATGCCGGGAGCAATGACCGGGATCGCCATGAACACCATGAAGATCAGCGACATCACCTCGGCCATGCGCCGGCCGTCGAATGTATCGCGCACGATCGAGACGGCGATGACGCGGGTGGCGGCAGCACCGATGCCTTGCACGGCCCGGCACAAGAGAAGTGTTTCAAAGCTTGGTGCAACGGCGGCCGCCGCAGCCGCGGCGACATAGTCACCAGCCCGGCGACAAGCGGTGCGCGGCGGCCGAAGCGATCCGAGATCGGCCCGAAGAACAGCTGGCCGCCGCCGAAGCCCAGGATGTAGGCCGTTATGACGTACTGCCGGTGGTTTTCATTTTCGACGCCAAGCGACGCGCCGATCTGCTGCAGAGCCGGCAGCATGATGTCGATGGCCAGCGAGTTCAGCGCCATCAGCGCGGCGCACAGCGCGATGAACTCCCAGCGTGGAATAGGCAGTTTGCTTGCCGATTGCGGCGCTGATTTTTGCTGGTCCACGGCAAGTCCGATCATTCAAACGAAAATGCGCCGGCGGGCCGGCGCATTGGCTCGTCTCGGTCCTGAGTTCAGGACATAAAATTGCCGAGGTGGGGCTGCCCTGGCGTTTCATGCACGTCGCCCAAAACCGTGCTGCGGTTTTAGGCGGACGACATGCACGAAAACAGAAGTCAGGCGGCGCCTTTGACGCTGACGCCCTTTTCGACGAGGAATGTCTGGAGTTCGCCCGCCTGGAACATCTCGCGGATGATATCGCAGCCGCCGACGAATTCGCCCTTCACGTAGAGCTGTGGGATCGTCGGCCAGTTGGAATATTCCTTGATGCCCTGGCGCAGCTCGGCGGAGTCCAGAACATTCACGCCTTTGTAGTCGGCGCCGATATAGTCAAGAATCTGGACGACCTGGCCGGAAAATCCGCATTGCGGGAAACCGGGCGTGCCCTTCATGAAAAGGACGACGTCGTTGCCCTTCACTTCGTTGTCGATGTAGTCGTTGATGCCACTCATGGAATATCCTTTCCCGCCTGTGGGAGTCAGGCTCGAAACATTTCCCTTCAAATAAACCCAACGATTGCTCGAAACAAGACTTTAGCCGTGCCGTGGCTGAAATGGCGCAAAGGATGGGCCGTGTTGGGCCAAGCGGCCGTTGCGATCCCTGTTGCCGATCGGGCAATGTTATTTGCGCGCACGCACGCAGATGAATGCCGGCGCCAGGCTCAGTTCGGCAAAGTGCCGGGGATCGACGGTTTCCATTTCCGGCAAGGGAAGTGGCTCGACAAAACGGTCGAGTGTCCAGCCGGTGTCGACAAGGCCGTTGAGAATGTCGCCGAGTGGCCTGCGGTAGGATTCGACATAGGGATTGGGTTCCCCGAAACCGCCCCAGTGCATGCCCCAGCGATTGGTCTCGAAATAGCTCTTCTCGCCCCGACTGCGGGCATCCGCCCAGTCGCGCATCGGGTGACCCATCGAGAAGACCAGCCAGCCGCCTGGTCGTGCGACGCGATAGAATTCCGAGAAAACCGGCTTGAGGGTCTCGGCATAGTCGAGCGCCAGCGCACACAGCACGCCGTCGACACTGTGATCGGCGAGCCAGTCCAGAGGTTTCGTCATGTCGCCGACACGGATCTCGACATCGAGCCCGGCGCATCGTTGGCTGGCGATTGCCGCCATCTCCGGCGTAACATCGAATGCCCTGACGCGCGCACCGACCTGTGCCAGCTTTTCCGAGCAGATGCCGGAGCCGCAGCCAGCATCGAGAATGTCGAGTCCGGCGACGTCGCCGACAAGCGCCAGCGACGCCGGGCGCTCATAGAGCGCATTGTGCGGCTTGCCTGGAGCAAGCGCATCATAGCGATCGGCAAACGAGGCATAGGCTCGCCTGGCGATTGGCGTATCGCTGCTGCTGGTCATGGTTGCCGTCTTCGTTCTTGTGCGTATTAGTCCGGAACGCTGGTCTGCAGCGCCAGCGCGTGCAGCACGCCGCCCATATTGCCCTTCAGCGCGTCATAGACCATCTGGTGCTGCTGCACGCGGGTTTTTCCCCGAAAGCTTTCGGCCACCACCTCGGCCGCATAATGGTCACCGTCGCCAGCGAGATCGCGAATCGTCACCTTGGCGTCCGGAATGCCATCCTTGATCAGTTTTTCGATTTCGTGGGCATCCATTGCCATGGCAGAATCCTGTTTCGAGCGGCCGGTAGCCGGCCATGAGATGAGAGTCGGGCGAGCCTAAAGCCTTTCCGGTCCGGATTGAAGCCGTTCTGTCCCGCCAAGGGCAAGACGGTCCGAGAACCACAGGGAAGACCTAGGTCGGTGGGCTTGCTTCATCCTCGACAACGTCCTCGCGTGTCGAGAAAGCGCGGCCAAGGCTGAAGGCCAGCACATAGAGGGGAACGTTGATAACCAGGCTGACAATGGGAAGATAACTCGTCATCCGCCAGAGCGGCGAGAAGAACGGTTGTCCGTAACCGTCGCAGACAAGCGACGCGCCGTACTCCCACAGCGCCCCTATGACGGCCGCGCAGGCAAAAAGCTTGATGCAGGTGACGATATGCCTTGCCCGTGCCGGATCCGGCGCAAGGCGGCCCCACAGCACCAGGCAGATGATCGGGATCGCGTAGATGAGGTTTTGCGCGACGAGCATCGGGATGGCGCCATTGGCCGCGGCAAGAAACTCCGCGCGCGTTTCCAGCCGGGCGCAAACCTCACTCGAGGTCGTCGACAGCAGGAAAAAGACAAACGGCCCGAGGAACCAGAAGAAGAACAGCGACGGCCAGAAGACGACTGCAAGCAGCGCCCGGGCAGCCAGTTTGCTCAAATGGCCTGATCCATGAAGCGGGGGAACCAGCCTTCGTGGGCCCCGGTCAAGTCGCTGACCGGGATTGCCCGCGCCTCGCCAAGCTTCAAAGCGCTGCCGCCTGTCGAGCCGATCCATGGCGCGAAAATGCCGAGTTCGCCCTGCTGTTTGCGGATGGCGTCCCAGTCATCGCCATGCGGGTCGATCGACAGCGTCAGGAGATAGCGACCCTGATCCTCGCCGAACCAGACCGGGATGGGATCGGTGCCGACAAGCCCGGGAACGGTCGCGCCGATGCCGGAGGCCATCGCCATTTCGGCCAAAGCCACCGCGATACCGCCATCGGACACGTCATGGGCCGCCGTGACGATGCCGGATGCGATGAGCGCGCGCACATGGTCGCCGACGCGCTTTTCATGATCGAGGTCGACCGGCGGCGGCGGGCCATCCGTGCGGCCGTGGATGTCCCTGAAATAGACCGACTGGCCAAGATGCGTTCCCCAGGCTGCCGGCGCGCCGACCAGCAGGATCATCTGGCCTTGCGCGGCAAAGCCGGTTCGCACCATCTTCGACCAGTCGGCGATCAGTCCGACGCCGCCGATTGTCGGCGTCGGCAAAATGCCCTGGCCGTTGGTCTCGTTGTAGAGCGAGACATTGCCGGAGACGATCGGGAAGCCGAGTGCGCGGCAGGCCTCGCCGATGCCTTTCACCGCGCCGACCAACTGGCCCATGATTTCGGGCCGTTCCGGATTGCCGAAATTGAGATTGTCGGTGGCGGCGAGCGGCAGGGCGCCGGTGGCGGTGAGATTGCGCCAGCATTCGGCCACCGCTTGCTTGCCGCCTTCATAGGGGTCCGCCTCGCAATAGCGCGGCGTCACGTCGGAGGAGAAGGCGAGCGCCTTGGTGGGATGGCCATCGACGCGCACCACACCGGCATCGCCGCCGGGAAGCTGCAGTGAATTGCCCTGGATCAGCGTGTCGTATTGTTCCCAGACCCAGCGGCGCGAGGACAGGTCGGGACCGCCGAGCAGCTTCAGGAGCGCATCGGCAACATCGGCCTGCGGCACATCATCGGCGGCCAGCGGCGCCGGCTTCTTCGGCTCGACCCACGGCCTGTCGTATTCCGGTGCCTTGTCGCCGAGATCCTTGATCGGCAGGTCGGCGACCTGATCCCCTTGGTGCAGCACGCGAAAACGCAGATCGTCGGTGGTCTTGCCGACGATGGCGAAGTCGAGCCCCCATTTGTGAAAGATCGCTTCGGCTTCCTTTTCCTTCTCGGGGCGCAGCACCATCAGCATGCGCTCCTGGCTTTCCGACAGCATCATTTCGTAGGCGCTCATGCGCTCTTCGCGCACCGGCACCTTGTCGAGATCGAGTTCGATGCCGAGGTCGCCCTTGGCGCCCATCTCGACCGCCGAACAGGTGAGGCCGGCCGCACCCATGTCCTGGATGGCGATGACGGCGCCAGAGGCCATCAGTTCGAGGCACGCTTCCAGCAGGCACTTTTCGGTGAAAGGGTCGCCGACCTGCACGGTCGGGCGCTTCTCGTCGATCTTGTCGTCGAATTCAGCCGACGCCATCGTGGCGCCGCCGACGCCGTCGCGGCCGGTCTTGGCGCCGAGATAGACGACCGGCAGGCCGACCCCCTTGGCCTCGGACAGGAAGATCGCGTCTGTCTTGGCTATGCCGGCTGCAAAAGCGTTGACCAGGATGTTGCCGTTGTAGCGGGCGTCGAAATTGACCTCGCCGCCGACCGTTGGCACGCCGAAGGCATTGCCATAGCCACCGACGCCAGAAACCACGCCGGAGACGAGGTGCCTGGTCTTGGGATGGTCAGGTGAACCAAAGCGCAGTGCATTCATTGCCGCGATCGGCCGCGCGCCCATGGTGAAGACGTCGCGCAATATGCCGCCGACGCCGGTCGCCGCACCCTGGTAGGGCTCGATGTAGGACGGGTGGTTATGGCTCTCCATCTTGAAGACGACGCAGTCGCCGTCACCGATGTCGACCACGCCGGCATTCTCGCCCGGGCCCTGGATGACTTGTGGACCGGCGGTAGGCAGCGTGCGCAGCCACTTCTTCGAGGATTTGTAGGAGCAGTGCTCGTTCCACATCGCCGAGAAGATGCCGAGTTCGGTGAAACTCGGTTCGCGCCCGACAAGATCGAGAATGCGCTGATACTCATCGGGCTTCAGCCCGTGCGCGGCGATGAGTTCGGGGGTGATCGGCACGGAATTGGAAATGGTCATGGGCGGCGATTTTTATCCGGGGCGCATTGGGATTTTGAGTCTCGTCTTATCGCAAGCTTGGGAGCCAATACACCCCATCGGATGCTGAAAAACAGCGGAAAGCTACAAGGTGACGACGGGTGCGACGAGATCGCGGCTTCGGCGCGCCCATCGATCGGCACGTAGCGGCAGTCGGGGAAACGTTGTTGTCTGTTCGTGAACCGCTTCTGCACCGCATTTGGGAACGGGATGACATCCCGGCCGTTAGGTCTCCAACCAATCAGGAGATTTGGACCATGGCCACCAAGCAAGGCAAGAAAGACAATCGCCTCTCGGACAAGGAGGCTATGCATATCGCGGAGACCACCGACGTTTCGCCTGGGCAGGCCAAGGAGTTGGCTGAGAAGCACGGGAAAGAAAAGGCTGAGAAGGAAGCCAAGAACTTCAAGGCAGAGGGCTGATCTGAGAGCTAGGTTTTAGGGGCCGCTCTGCGCCAAGCCGACGCTCCAGAAATGAAGGGGGCGTCAGTCGCGAGCTGGCTCAGGAGAAGCTGTCGTAGCCGGCACGGCCTTCATCGAGAAGTCGCCGGATCACCGCAACGCCTTCGGCGATGTCCTTGCGCTGTCTTGGCTGCGAAACGCCGAAGCGGACGCCGTGGAAAACCTGCTCGGAACGGCCGGCCTTGAACTCGTCCTCGTCGTCGATCAGCACGCCATGCTCCAGGCAGGCGTTCTTGAAGGTGCCGGAAAGCCAAGGGTCGGGCAGGGTCAGCCAGACAAAGGGCACGCTGTCGTGTGACTTGAACGCGAAGCCGGCCAAAGTCTCGCGCACGATGGCGATGCGGGCGCGGATTTCGGCGATACTGCGCTTGCGTATCTCATCCGCCTGACCCGACAGCACCAGCCTTGTATTCACCTCCGCCAGCAGGAAGGGCATGCCGCCGGTCATCATCTTGTGGGCGACGCGGATGCGGTGGCGGTAGGCGGGCGGGCAGGAAAGCCATCCGCCGCGCACACCGGCTGCGACCGACTTCGACAGGCCGCCGGCGACAATGGTGCGTTCTGGGGCATATTCGGCCAGCAACGGCGTCGGATCATCGGTCAAATTGCCATAGAGATCGTCTTCGATGAGGACGACATTGTATTCGCGTGCGACACGCGCGATTGCTTCGCGGCGCGCCGCCGACAAGGTCACCAGCGTCGGGTTCTGCGCCGTCGGCATCAGGAAGATCATCCTGGGATGCTTTTGCGCGCAGACGCGCTCGAAATCCTGCGGGTCGAGGCCCTCGTCGTCAGACGCCACCAGCGCGGTGCGCCGTCCGATCAGGCCGGCGCTGCGGGAAATCTGCGAGTAGGTGAGGTGCTCGAAGGCGACATAGTCGCCAGGAGTGGTGAGCGCCGCGATCGCCGCCATCACCGCGGCATGAGTGCCGAGCGTCGGGACGATGGCGTCGGCATTTGGGCGAAACGAATTGCGCGACAGCCAGCGGGCACCGGCTTCGTACCAGCGGTCGGGGAAATCCCGCGTGTAGCTCGAAATCTCATGCGGATGGTCCTGCGCCGTGCGCGACAGAACATCGGCGACATCAGCGCCCTGGCCGATATCTGGTGCTGCCGTGCTGTCGAAACGCAGTTTGCCGCGCGGCGCGTCGATATAGCGCGTGCCTTCCGCGCTGAGGTCTGGAGCCAGCAAGTTCGGTTTCGCCCCATCGGCGCGTTGGCCGAGCACATAGGTTCCACGCCCGACTTCGCCGCTCACCAGCCCGCGCTCGCGCAGCAATTGATAGGCCCGGCCGACCGTGCCGACAGTGGTGCCGATGTCGTAGGCGAGGTCGCGTTGCGGCGGCAGCTTGGCGCCGGCGTCGATCACCCCCCGGTCGATGTCCGTTTCGATGGAATCCGCCAGGCGCTGATACAGCGGACCGGAGCCGGAACTGAGATCTGGAAGCCAAGTTGTCATGGTGACAATTTTCTATATTGCACCGAATTGTGAGTCAATACATATCAGCATTGCGCCAAAAAAGGTTCAATTTGGAATTCTGGCAGAAATAAAATGAACACAATCGCTACAATCCGTCATTCGAGCGCCAAACTATCAGGCCAATCGGCATCGGGCCAAAGCGGCTTTGTCAGCCGCCTGGTACGCGTGCTCAGGTCGCTGGCAAAATGGATCGACCATCTGCTGGAGCGCCGCCGTAGTCGGTTGGTGCTGCTGGAGATGACCGACGATCAGCTCAAGGATATCGGCGTCTCGCGCTGCGATGCCCACCGCGAGGGTATCAGGCCGTTCTGGGACTGACCCGGTTTTTGGGAAGATCATGGTCCAAAAAGGAAATGCGGACCGTAGGTCCGCATAGCCCTATCGGACGCTTGATGCCCTGGTGCGCGCAATGCCTTGGTCGGCAAGGACGACGATCACGCACAGCACGAGAAAAAGCCCGGTGACGGCCGCCGCCGAGATGGCGACGCTGGCTGCGCCGTTCCTGGCGACATCCAGGAACGAGTAGGGCACCTCGCCGGCAAGCGGCGCCCGTATCAGTGCATAGATCAGATAGGCTACGGGATAGAGCACCCACCAGGAAATGTCGCTCCACCGCGTCCGACCGTCGGCGCCTGATATCAGCCACCACAGTACGAACAGCGCCGGCGTCACATAGTGCAGCAGGACGTCGCAGAGCAGGAACAGTCCCTGCGGCTGCCAAAGCTGTGCCAGAACCGTGGCGTAGATGATGAAGACCAGGGCGATCGAAACAGCAACGCCAGCCCGTATGCGCGTCCCGGCGAATGCCGGCAGCCACGCATAGCCGGTGGGCGACAGCAGCGAGGTGTACACCAGCACCGCGCCGATATTGGTCAGGATGGTGAAGAAGCTGAAAACGAAAACGATGGAGCCGAGCAGGCTGCGGCCTGCTTCCATCGACGCCGGAATGCTGATGCAGAACTGCAGGACGAGCCCGGCCAGACCAATGACCAGACCCGCGATCTGCAGGAAACGGCCCATGGCCCTATGCGGTCGCCGCGCAGGCCGGATTGCCAGCTTGCCAGCGGGCAATGTCCGAACCGATGCGCGCGCCGAGCGGATCGTTCATCAGCGGTCCGAACACGTCGACGCGGCTTGAATTGCCTTGCGCCTGCACAACCAGCAGCGGTTTGCCGCCATAGTGCTTGGCAGGTACCAGCAGGAAACGCGGCGTGCCGCTGAACGAATTCAGTTCATTGGCCATCTGATACTGTTTGAAGGCCGGGTCCTTGCTGGCGATCCAGCATTTATGAGCCGATATCGCCACCTGTTCCATGGCCAGCAGCGCTGCACTCTTGCCCGAGGGCACAGGCGTGCTCTTCGGGGTCGATTGGCAGGATGTGAGAGCGAAAGCCGCCGCGGCAACCAGCGCGATCGTCTGGCCCCTGATCAAGCGGCACCCATCTCAAGCTCGGACAGAAATATCTTCAGGCCGTCGGTCATCTCGCCCCACACCCGCGACAATGCCGGATGCTGCGAGGCGATCTGCTCATAGGCGTCGAATTTGGGATAGGCGTCGAGCAGGTCGTGGCGTCCTGTCATGGCGCGGAAATTGTTGAAGATAAACCGCGTCGGCGTCAGCCAGGCGTCGGCGAAACTGATATCGTCACCAAGCGCGAAGGGCCCTTGCGCCATTCGGGCTTCGATCGCTGCCAGCCCGTGGTGCAGGCGGATGAATTGGGCGTCGATCTCGGCACTGTTTCGCTTCGGCATGGAATGAAGCTCGAAAAGCTTCATCATCGGGGTCAGCACATCGAGATCGGTGATGCGGGCGAACATGCGCACCAGCGCGCGGTCCTTGGAATCGGGCGGCAGCAGTGCCGGTTCCGGAAACCGTTCTTCGAGATACTCGGCGATGACCACCGATTCGACGATCGTTTCGCCCGAGCCGGTGATCAGCACCGGAATCCGGTTCATCGGTGAGATGGCGCGAAATTCTTCCGGGATGGGAAAGCCGGGCGGCGGCGCGATGATCTTGAGCGGCACGTCCTTGATGTAGGCCAGCGCCCGCACGATCGACGAGTAGGGCGACAACGGTCGCGAATAGAGTTTCATGACCGTTTTTCTCCCCCATAAAGCGGACTTGCCCTGACAAAGAGACAGGAATGTCCGGCTGTTTTCAAGACGCCCGCCTCGATTTCAGGCGGCAATGCCAAGCGCACTTTCGAACAGTCCACGGCCGTCGGTACCGCCATGGGCTGCTTCGATCAGGTTTTCCGGGTGCGGCATCAGGCCGAGCACGTTGCCGCGGTCGTTGATGATGCCGGCAATGTCGTTGATCGAGCCGTTGGGATTGGTGCCGTCCGCATAGCGGAACACCACCTGGCCTTCGCCTTCGAGACGGGCAAGCGTGTCGGCGTCGGCGAAATAGTTGCCGTCATGATGCGCAACCGGCGTGCGGATGATCTGGCCTGGCTGGTAGCGGCGGGTGAACATGGTGTTGGCGTTGGTAATCTCAAGCTTCACCTGACGGCAGACGAATTTCAGCGAGGTGTTGCGCATCAAGGCGCCCGGCAGCAGGCCGGCCTCGACCAGGATCTGGAAGCCATTGCAGACGCCGATGACCGTCACGCCCGCGGCTGCCTTTTCGGCCACCGCCCGCATGACCGGCATGCGCGCCGCGATCGCGCCGCAGCGCAGATAATCGCCAAACGAGAAGCCGCCCGGAATGGCGATCAGGTCGACATCGGGGATTTCGGTATCGGTCTGCCAGACAGTGATCGGCGGCTTTCCCGAAATCTTGGTCAGCGCCGCGATCATGTCGCGGTCGCGGTTGAGGCCAGGCAGAAGGACGACAGCTGATTTCATTTCGGTTCGAAAGGCCTTTGGGTTTCGGCGAGTTCGCGCAGGTCGAGACGACGTTCTATGCGTTCGAGGCGGTCGTCGTGACGGGCGAGAATGCCATAGATGTTGTGAATATCGCTTTGTATTGCGACCATATGGCCTCGAAGCACGTTCAACTCACGCTTCACTTCGGACACATCCCGACGAAGTTCACCAATTTCATGATGCACGCGCTTCAGAAGCCCGAACATCAAGTCATTCGCGGCTTCCGACATAGTGCCTCCGACACAACCTCAGGTAAGCGTCACACTATAATTCTCAATCACCGTATTCGCCAGCAGCTTGTCGCACATCGCCTTGAGGTCCGCCTCCGCCTTGGCCTTGTCGCTTTCCGCCAGCTCGACGTCGAACACCTTGCCCTGCCGCACCGCGCCCACGCCGCCAAAGCCCAGGCCCGACAGGGCGTGTTCGATCGCCTTGCCTTGCGGGTCGAGCACGCCGTTCTTGAGGGTGACGGTAATGCGGGCCTTGATCACGCTGGACATGCTCCTGTTCTGACTATCGGGTTGCAAGCCGCTATTCAGTGCGGCTTGCCTTTGAGGCCGTCGGTCGAGGCGACAAGCACCGGGCCGGTGGGGCGCGGCGGCTCGTTCTCGTTCATGATGCCGAGGCGGCGGGCAACTTCCTGATAGGCTTCGACGAGACCGCCCATGTCGCGGCGGAAACGGTCCTTGTCGAGCTTGTCATGCGTCGCCACGTCCCACAGGCGGCAGGAATCCGGCGAAATCTCGTCGGCGACGACGATACGCATCATGTCGCCCTCGAACAGGCGGCCGCATTCGATCTTGAAGTCGACGAGCTGGATGCCGACGCCCATGAACAGGCCGGAGAGGAAGTCGTTGACGCGGATGGCCAGCGCCATGACGTCGTCGATCTCCTGCGGGCTCGCCCAGCCGAACGCGGTGATGTGCTCTTCTGACACCATCGGATCGTCGAGCGCGTCTGCCTTGTAGTAGAATTCGATGATCGAGCGCGGCAAAACGGTGCCTTCATCGATGCCGAGGCGCTTGGACAGCGAACCGGCGGCGACGTTGCGCACGACGATTTCGAGCGGAATGATCTCGACTTCCTTGATCAGCTGCTCGCGCATGTTGAGCCGGCGGATGAAGTGGGTCGGGATGCCCATGCGGTTGAGATGGTTGAATATGTGTTCGGAAATACGGTTGTTGAGCACACCCTTGCCGTCGACGACTTCATGCTTCTTCTTGTTGAACGCGGTTGCGTCGTCCTTGAAGAACTGGATGAGCGTACCCGGCTCGGGTCCCTCATAGAGGATCTTGGCCTTGCCTTCATAAATGCGGCGGCGATTTTTCATCTGATTTTTTCTCTGGGGTTCCGGACAGGCGGTATCAGACCATTTCCTGTCCGTCTGCCTGAAATAGTGCGGCTACGGTAGGGTTCAATGCCGGGTCTATCCCAATCACATCGTTTGCTCAATCGGCAAATCCTTCCAATCAACCGCTTTCGGGACTGAAATGCCGCAGCGCAGCATGCAACGAAGCGTATTGACCGACCCGCGACCTTTTGGTTTGTGCATCTGCAACACACATATTCACTGCCGACGAATCGAATTTGACCCGGAGGGACGCCATGAACAGCATGAAAGACCGCGAAGAGGGCTTCGAGCGCAAGTTTGCTTTCGACGAGGAACTTCGGTTCAAGGCTTCGGCGCGCCGCAACAAGGCGCTCGGCCTGTGGGCCGCCGAAAAACTCGGAAAGTCCGGCACCGACGCTGACGCCTATGCCAGGGAAGTGGTTGTTTCCGACATCGAGGAAGCCGGCGATCACGACGTGTTCCGCAAGATCCGCAAGGATTTCGATGCCGCCGGTATCGACCAGTCGGACCATCAGATCCGCCGTACCATGGACGAGCTGATGGCGCAGGCGATCGAGCAGATCAAGAACACCTGATCCGACCGAAGCAGGTTCCGCAAAAGTGTCCCACGATTTTGCGATAGAGAAGCTGCGACAGACAAAAGAATGATTGGACCAATCGACCGCCCGGCCTATCCGGGCGGTTTTTCTTTGCCTTTGCCGCGGTTTCCGGCTGAACTGCGATCGTTAACAAGGAAAGTGTCATGTCCCTGAAGTCCCGCCTCGCGGCCGATGAAACGCTGTTCACCGCATGGTCCGGCGTACCGGATGCCCTGACCGTCGAAATCGTCGCCAAGCAGGGCTTTGATGCCGTCACGCTCGACATGCAGCATGGCGGCCATCACGAGGACAGCGTGCTGCGCGGTCTGGTGCCGGTGCTCGCTGCCGGCAAGCCGGCACTGGTGCGCATTCCCGTCGGCCGTTTCGACATGGCAAGCCGCGCGCTCGATTTTGGCGCCGAGGCGGTCATTGCACCGATGGTAAATTCGGTGGCTGACGCAAAACTGTTCGCCGCCGCCATGAAATACCCGCCGCTCGGTGAGCGTTCCTGGGGCCCGACCTATGCTTTTCCACGCCACGGCAAGGGCGACCAGGCCGAATGGCTGCGCGACACCAACCAGCGCACCATGGCCTTCGCCATGGTCGAGACGCGCGCCGCCCTCGATGCGCTCGACGGCATTCTCGACACGCCCGGCATCGACGGCATCTTCCTTGGGCCGTCGGATTTCTCGATCGCCTGGAGCAATGGCGCCACGGTCAATTCGACGCTGGAAAGCATGATGGAGACAGTGGCGTCGGTCGCCGAGCGCACACGCAAGGCCGGCAAACATGCGGCGATCTATGTTGTCGACCCGGCAATTGCCGGCCGTGTCGTGGCGATGGGTTACCGCCTACTGGCCATGGGCTCGGAACACGCGCTGATCGGGCTTGGTGCAAAAACCCTGATCAACAGCGTCAGGGATTCGATCGGGTCCTGAGGAAGCTCAGGCCTTCAGGTCCGTCAGGAATTTGGCGAAGGTCATCGAGCCTTCGGGCCACGGGCCAAAGCCTGAATCCGCGTTGAGGTGACCGGTCTCGCCGGCATCGACGAACAGCGAACCCCACGCTCCGGCAATGTCCTCGGCGACATCGAAAGCGCAGAACGGATCGTTGCGGCTGGCGATCACGATGGACGGAAAAGGCAGCGGCTCGCGCGGGTAAGGGCCGAAGGTCATCAGATGCCTCGGCCTGATCTCGGGATTGGCGACATCGGGCGGCGCCACGAAGAAGGCTCCGGCAACCGGCTTGCGGAACTGTGGGATGGCTTGCACCGCCGTGGCTACGCCGAGCGAGTGCGCGACGATGACGACCGGACGCTCCGCTTCGTTGACCGCCTTGGCAACATTGTCCGTCCAGTCCTCGCGCACCGGCTTCGACCACTCCGCCTGCTCGACCCTGCGCGCCGTCGACAGCTTCGACTGCCAGCGGCTCTGCCAATGGTCGGGGCCGGAGTTGGTGTAGCCCGGCACGATGAGAATATCTGCTTCCTTGACCTTCATGGCGCTGAGATAGCGAGCGGCGTCGCTTCATGCAACGGCCGTGAACGGCGTTCTCGATCACAATAGTGAACACGATGTTCGCTTCTTCGCGTCTTGTGTGAACGATGCCGATGGACGATCTGTGGTCAGGAAAAGAAACAGCCGTGTGAGGGAACCCTGACTTTGGAACTGACACGACGTATGATGATAGGCGGCGCGGGGCTTCTCACCTTGGGAGCTTCATCACAGGCCGGTCGAACGGAGCATTTGATGAGTGAACTGCCCTTTGCCGCCACCACGCCGGTCAGCGTTGCCCGCGTTGGGTTGAAAGCGCGCGATGCCGAAAGTCTTGCCGCATATTACCGCAGCGTCGTCGGTCTGCAGGAATTGAGCCGTGCCGACGGTGCGATTACGTTGGGCGCCGCCAACCGTCCCTTGCTGGTCATCGAGGCCGATCCTTCGGCGAAGCCGGATGATCCGCGCAGCGCCGGGCTGTTCCACACCGCCTTCCTGCTGCCCAGCCGTGCCGATCTCGGCCGCTGGATCAACCATGCCATATCAGACAAGATCGCTATCGAGGGTGCCTCCGACCATCTGGTCAGCGAAGCGCTGTATCTGACCGATCCCGAGGGTAACGGCATCGAGATCTATGCCGACCGCCGGCCGCAGGACTGGAAGTGGAATGGCGACAAGATCGCCATGGCGACCGAACGGCTGAACATTCCGTCCGTCGTTGCCGAAGTGCCGGCGGGCGACGCCGGCTGGCAGGGCGCGCCGGAAAACAGCATTGTCGGCCATGTTCACCTGCGTGTCGGCAGGCCGGAAGACGCCGAAGCCTGGTGGAACCAGGAATTCGGCTTCGACACGGTGGCCAAATATGGCGGCCAGGCGGTGTTCCTGTCGTCCGGCGGCTATCACCACCACATCGGCGCCAACGCATGGCAGAGTTCGGGCGCCGGCCGCCGCGATTCCACGCGGTCGGGCCTGGCCTGGGTTGAAATGCGCTCGGACAATGTGACCAGCCCGGTAACCCGCGAAGACCCGTGGGGCACGGTGATCAGGACTGTGCCCGGCAAGGCCTGATTGCCATCCGGCGAGAGCGTCTTTCTCCCCGTCACTATACCTATCGGATTCACACATTTCGCAGTCCGAGGTTGGCGCCGTATTTGATGGCGTGGAATTCGGCGAGGCCGATGCGCA